>JBBQLA010000083.1:0-8152 GCA_038327485.1 Acidimicrobiales bacterium | reverse complement strand
TGCCCGGCCTGCTGACGGGCGAGTGCGTGAGCGGCGGTGGGTTCAGCTACCTGTCGGTCACGGTGCACGGGAACGCTGCCGACCCGCGCGCCGATGACATCGAGGGAGACCTGACGCCGCAGTGGGGGTTGCACCTCATGGACATCAACCTGGTGATGGGCGACATCGTCAACCTCGTCGCCACCCAGTCGATCGCCTACCTGAACCACTGAGTTCGGCGGGGCGAATTCAGATGACGGTCAGTGTCACTTCGATGTTGCCGCGGGTGGCGTTGCTGTAGGGGCAGACCTGATGGGCCTTCTCCAACAGCATCTGGGCGGTGTCGCGATCGACACCGGAGATCTCGAGCTCGAGCGCGACCTGCAGGCTGAAGCCGCCGGAATCGGTGGCTCCGATGCCGACCTTCGCTGTCACTGCTGACTCCGACGCATCGATCTTCTCGCCGCGAGCCACCAGCTTCAGTGCACTGTGGAAACACGCCGCATATCCGGTGGCGAAAAGCTGCTCGGGGTTGGTCCCCGCACCGCCGGGACCTCCCATTTCGGTGGGAATCGTGAGCTGGAGGTCGAGGACCCCGTCGGACGATGCCGCCCGACCCTCTCTTCCGCCCCATGCCGTTGCTTCTGCTTGGTAGATGATCTCCATGCCGGCCCCAACCGAGGTGGGTCGCAACGTGTTCCCGACCGTGTTCCCACTCAGGCGGTGGGGTCGTAGCCGATCGCTCGCAACACCATCTGGCACAGCTCGCGGCCGACCCGCTCGTTGATCGGCTCACCGGTCACGGCGAGCCGATAGAAGAGGGGAGCGGCGAACATGTCGACGGCGAGGTCGGTCGGAGTCGACGCATCGATCTGGCCTCGCTCGATGGCTCGAGTGAAGACCGCGCGCACCTCGCTGCGACGCTGCGTCGACAGTCGCGTCCGCAACGATTCGACCAGGGCCGGGTTGCGGTTCGACTCGGCGACCAGCGACAGCACCAGCTGGCCCTTGTCGCCCCGGAACCGCCGAACCGAGTTCCCCACCAGGATGGCCAGGTCCTGAGCGATGTCGCCGGTGTCAGGGATGGGTGACTCCGCGTCTTCCTCGGCCATCGCCGCGACCACCAGATCGTCACGACTCTGGTAGCGCCGGTACAACGTGGCGCTGGACACGCCGGCCTCGGTGGCGACGCCGGCCATGGTGAGTCCGGCGTAGCCGTCGCGGATCAGAATCGTGCGCGTCGCCTCGAGGATGGCGCGGTCGGCCTCAGCACTGCGGGGACGACCTCGGGTCGGCGTTGGTATTTCAGCCACGACGGACATGTTGGTCGTTCTTTCAGTCGCCCGCTGAGATGGCCAGACCCGGCGCCTCGTCGGCGAAGAGGCCTTCGGCTTCGGCCTGGAACGCCGTGTCGAGGTCGATCGAGCCGTCTGAGCCGGTGCTGTCGACGATCCTCAGGTGAGCCGGCAACACCACGTAGGCCACGAGGGCACCGAACACGGCGACAACGGCGGCCACGATCAGCGTGGAGCTCATGGCATCGACGAACGCCTGGTTCACGACGCTCAGGATCGGCTTGGCCGAGGGTCCGAGTTTGGAGGCGACCAGGTTGGCGCCGCCGATCGAGTCGTGGATCGCGGCCCGGGCCGGCGCCGGGAGGCCGGCCACCACCGGCGACGAGTCGATCGAACTGTGATAGGCGGCGGCGGTCAGGCTTCCGAGGATGGCCACGCCGAGGGCGCCGCCGACCTGGCGGGTGGTGTCGTTCATGGCCGAGCCGACGCCCGCCTTCTCCTTGGGCACCGAGCCCATGATGGATTCGGTGGCCGGCGACATGGCGATCCCCATGCCGGTGCCAAGGATGAGCAGCACCAGTCCGATGAGCGGGTAGCCCGACGTGACGGTGGCTCGACTGAGGATGGCCAGTGCGAGCGCCACCACCGAGAGGCCCAGGGCCACGGTGTTGCGCACGCCGAACTTCTTCACCAGTTTGGCGCTGTTGGGGGCGCCGATCATGAGGGCGAGAGCCAAGGGGATGAGCGCAGCGCCGGCCTGGATGGTCGAGAACCCGAGCACGAACTGCAGGTACTGGGTGAGGAAGTACATCGAGCCGAACATGGCGAAGAACACCAAGGTGATGGCGAAGCTGGCGCCGCTGAAGCTGGGGTTCTTGAAGAAGCTGACCTCGAGCATCGGATGATCGGAGTGCATCTCGTAGGCCACGAAGGCCCCGAGCATCACCACGCCGATGCCGAATCCGGCCAGCACGGTCGAGTCGCCCCACCCTCGGGCCGGGGCCTCGATGATGCCGTAGAGCAGCGACGCCAGGCCGACCGAACCCAGGACGGTGCCGACCAGGTCGATTCGGGGAGCGTGCGGGTCGTGGCTGGTGGGAACCAACCGGTGTCCGCCGAGCAGAGCAATGATCACGATCGGCACGTTGATGAGGAAGACCGAGCCCCACGAGAAGTGCTCGAGGAGCCAACCGCCGGCGAGGGGGCCGGCGACGATGCCGAGGCCACTGACCCCGGCCCAGATGCCGATGGCCCGGCCACGCTCGTCGGGGCGGAACACGTTGGTCAGAATGGACAGCGTCGCCGGCATGATGAGGGCGCCGCCGATGCCGGCGATGGAACGGAAGGTGATGAGCTGATTGGCGGTGGTGGCAAAGCTGGCGGCGACGGAGCCGGCCCCGAAGACGACCAGGCCGAGGCTGAGCGCACCCTTGCGACCGAACCGGTCACCGAGGCTGCCGGTGGTGAGCAGGATCGAGGCGTAGACGATCACGTAGGAGTCCACGATCCACTGGAGTTGGCTGGAGCTCGCGCCAAGATCCTTCTGGATCGTGGGCAGCGCCACGTTGAGGATCGTGTTGTCCATGCCGATGACCAGGAGGCTGAAGCACAGCACCCCGAGAATCCACCACCGGCGATCGTGGATGGAATCCGGGTCGGTGGGGGCCGGTCGGAGGAGAGCGGGGAGTTGCATGAGGCGTACTGGCTTTCGGGAGGGTCGGCATCTCGGGGAGGCCGGATATACGAAACTTTTCTCTTTCGAAACTAAGCCGGAGACATACGAAACACAACTCTTTCGTATGTGTCTGACGTCACCTGGGTGAACTGAGTTCGGTGGGTGGCGCGGTACCCTCGGGTCGGGTTCTGCGCACTCCACAAGGGGCGACGCATGGGCGGTGAGCGTCGGGGGAAAGAGCTATCGGGACCATGACCGGAGGACGATCGTGACCGACGACGAATCGCTGGTGATCGAGTTCTGCGGCGAAGAGCGAAAGCTCGAGAGCGCGGACTCCATGACCTTTGGGCGTCAGGGCGACCTCGTCATCGACGACAACCCCTACCTGCACCGGGTGGTCGGCCGGTTCGTGTGGCGGCAAGGCCTGTGGTGGTTGCAGAACCAGGGTTCGAAGATCGCCATCGAGGTCCGTGATCGGGGCACGGCGTCTCGTCTCAACGTGGCGGCCGGCCAGCAAGCCGCCATCGTGCCGCTCGAGTTCACCGTTGGTTTCACGGCCGGACCAACTTCCTACGAACTCCAGGGCTCCCGCCAAGGCGGGATCATCGCTGACGAGGACTCGATCCACTCCGGCGGCGGCACCGCCACCATCGACTTCGGGGTCGTTCCCATGTCGTCCGAGCAGCACCTCCTGCTGGTGGCACTGTGCGAATCTCGCCTGCTCACCGGCACCGAGTCCATGCCGACGAATCAGGCCGTCGCCACCAGGCTGGGCTGGACCATCACCAAGTTCAACCGCAAGCTCGACCACCTCTGCGCCAAGCTCAGCCGTGAGGGCGTGCGCAATCTGCGGGGCGGACCCGACGGGTTGGCCAGCGACCGCCGCACGGTGCTGGTCGATCACGCCATCGGCGTGCGGCTCGTCACCATCGCCGACCTCGGCCTCCTCGGCTGACTCCTTCCGCCCGGCTGACACCTCCCCGGGCACCCGTGCGTCGCGACCCTGGGTTCCTCCCAGAGATGTGATCTCGACGATCTGTCGACGAAGGTGGACTCTCAGCGCCTGATTCGTCCCGAGAACGAGCGAGAACGAGCGAGAACGAGCGGGGGAAATCGCCTCGATCAGCCTTGGCGGCGGACCCGATCGGCCACGAGGTCGACGAGTGCTGGATCGGCTCCGAGGTGATCGGTCAGCTCGATCTCGACATCGGGGTGACGAATGAGCGCCTGGGCCACGATCTCGGGGATGTCGACCCGTGTGTGATTGCCCGGCAGCAGGAAGTGCGGCGACACCACCAACCTCGAAGCTCCACCGCTGATCACCGAATCGATGGCGTCGCCGATGGTCGGGTGGGCCAGCTCCAGGAAGGCCGCGACCACCGTCGTGCCGGTTCGCCGTGACACCTCGCGGCACAACTCCTGATGAGACTCGTTGGCGGCGTCAGCCCGCGATCCGTGGGCGATCAGGATGATCGGCGCTCCCGGGGAAGCAGTCGCGATGGCGTCGGGGTCGGACACAGCGGCAACCTAGCGGCCATGACCGTGCCCGAGACCCCCACCCCGATCGGCGTCGGCCCCCATCCCCGCCCGTGGCCCGACGATCCTCGCCTCGACCCTGAACTGCTGGCCGCCGGCGACACCCGCAACGTGGTCGATCGGTACCGCTACTGGTCCGTTGACGCCATCGTCGCCGACCTCGACACCACCCGGCATCCTTTCGGCGTTGCCATCGAGAACTGGGCCCACGACATGAACATCGGCACGGTCGTGCGCAACGCCAACGCCTTCGGGGCGGAGTCGGTGCACATCGTGGGCAAGCGCCAGTGGAACCGTCGGGGCGCCATGGTGACCGACCGCTACCAACACGTCATGCATCACCCCGACCTCGAGTCGCTACGCCAGCACGCAGTCGAGCGCGGCCGGCCCATCTGGGGGATCGACAATCTGCCCGGGTCGGTGCCCCTGGAGACGGCGGTGCTCCCGAAGCAGGTCATCCTGCTGTTCGGTCAAGAAGGCCCCGGCCTCTCCGATGCTGCTCGGCTCGCGGTGGACCGAGTGCTGCACATCACCCAGTTCGGATCCACCCGCTCGATCAACGCGGGGGTGGCATCGGGGATCGCCATGCACGCCTGGATCCGCCAGCACGCTGTGCTGCCGTCCGACGACGCGTCGGTACGCTGACGTCGTGCGCGGCCCCCGTTTCCTCGTTGTGCTCGCAGCGTTCGTGATCGGCATCGGCTCCGCCGGGTGCAGCGACGGAACCTCGACGGTGACGCCCGGAGGCCTCACCGTCCGCACGATCGACATCACCATGAGAGAGATGAGCTTCTCGCCGTCAAAGATCACCGTGGAGGTGGGCGAGACCGTCACCTTCCACTTCACCAATGCCGGAACGGTCCGCCACGAGGCCGTCATCGGCGACGAGTCCGCGCAGGAGCAGGCCATGGCAGCCATGCGGGCAATGGACTCGCCGACCACCACGACTGCGGTCGCGGCGGGTGGGCCCGGCCGATCCCGACGGGCCGCGGCTCGTCACGGCCTGAAGGCTCACCCGGGGATGGGCTTGCCCAACGTGATCTCGCTCGAAGCGGGACAGTCGGGCGACATCACCTTCACCTTCGCCCTCGCCGGATCGCTGCTCATCGAGTGTCACGAAGTCGGTCACCTCGAGGCCGGGATGAAAGCCGCGCTCATCGTCGTGACGGCCTGACCGATGCGCCGCGCTCTGGTCCGAGGCGCGACTGCGGGCACCTTGGCCGCGCTGTTGCTGGCCATGGCCTGGATCTTCACCACGCCGACCGAGCGGCGGGTCAACGCGAGCGACATCTCGGCCGCCGACCGCCGTCTCGCGGCAGCGGGTATCACCGTGGTCACGCCGCCGACCGTGAACGAGTCGGTGCTCGACAACCCATCTCGTGCGTTCACCATCGCCGGGGTCAGCCTGGCCATCGGCGTGATCGCCGGCGCGGCGGTGGCCGGCTTCGACAACGGTCGAGGCAACTGGCCGGTGTGGCTGGTGCTCATGGCCGTCCCGACGCTGGGGCTTGCCATGTTGTTCGTGCACCCGACGTGGCGTGGTGTGGCCTGCTGGGGTGCGCTGTGGGCGCCGCTCGGCGTCAGTTCGTGGTGGTCGGGTCGCTCAGCGTCGGCATGACGTCCTCGACCGTGACGCGAACTTCCTGTCCGTAAGCGACCTCGAGCTGGTGGCCGTCGGGGTCGCTGATGATGCCCCAGTAGCCCACGGGCGGCCCGTCATCGCACGGGCCGACGACGTCGAGGCCGGCGGCGCTGGCGGTCACCAAACGGTGGTCGACCTCGTCACGACTGGCGCACCCCACACCGAGGTGCGCCCACCCGGCGAGCTGATGGGTCACCGTCGTTTCCAGGAGCACCAGCACGAACGGTCGGGTCAGGTCGCTCAGCCACGCGACGCCCGCACCGTTGGAATCGACGCGCTGATGGACGATCTCCATGTCGGCGAACTGACGGTAGAACTCGATGCTTCGATCGAGGTTGGCGACGGGGAGAGCGATGTGACTCAACCCGAGATCTGTGATGCCCACATGTGCCATCCTTCCACGATGACAAGGTGGTCACGGACAGAGATCGAGGATGCTTTCGACCGGTACCAGGCTGCGGCACTCACGGGTGGCACCACCGGGAACTGGGACGACTGGGCCAACTGCTTCACCGAGGACTGCACCTACAAGGAGCACCTGTACGGGACCATCGGTGGACGCGAAGCGGTTCGCTCCTGGATCCACCGGGTCATGGGTTCGTACCCCGGCAACGAGATGCCGCACTTCCCGATCGAGTGGTACGTGATCGATGATGAGCGGGGCTGGATCGTGTGCCAGGTGTGGAACCGCATGGCAGATCCGGGCGACGGGAGCCTGCACCAGGAGTACAACATCACGATCCTGCACTACGCCGGCAACGGGCTGTTCTCCTACGAAGAGGACGTCTACAACCCGCACCACTTCGGGACCATGGTCGCGGCCTGGGAGAAGCGGCGAGCCGAGCTCGCCAAGTGAGCAAGTGAGCCGAGTGGGCTAATTGCGCAGGAGGTTGCCGAGGGTGGTCGCGTCGCCCACGGCGCCTTCGTCGGCGATCTGGTCGAGGAGCTTGCGGCCCATCTCGTTGTCGGCCAGCTCGACCATCTGCTTGGGCAGCGCTCGCACCACCAGGTCGGGGTCGTAGGCCGGACGGTCGTCACCGAGCGCGGCTTTGCGCTCGAAGGCCGCCTCGATGTGCGGCGCGAATCGCTGGTCCCGGGCGATGACGTGGGCCTCGTCACGCTCGGCGAACTCGCCCATGATCTGCGTCCCGAAGATCTCGAGGCTCTCCATGATGTGCTCGTGGCGGTTGCGTCCCGCCTGCAACACGAAGATCACCTGGTCCACGCCGGCCGCCTCGTAGCGACGCAGGAACTCGCGCACCTGGTCGGGCGTGCCCACCGCTCCGCGCAGCCCGGTCTCGTCGCCCGAGGCGATCTTGGCGCCAAGGGTCTCGTTGCGAGTGGCCAGCGCAGCTTCGGGGGAGTAGCCCATCTGCGATCGACGCTCGGTGAACTCCTGCCACACGTCGGTGCCGGCCGGGCGGTGCTCGCCGAACACGTAGTAATGGGCCAGCGAATAGCCGAAGAAGTTGGCGCCGTCGATGCCTCGCGCCAGCGCCTCGCTCTCGTCGGGATGCAGCATCATCGGCGTCACACACGCCACCTGCGGGTTGACCGCCAGGCCAACCGGAACGCACTCGTTGGCCAGCGTCTCCTCGTAGTCGGCCATCCATCGCTCGGCCTCGGGCGGGTCGATGAAGGCGAAGCTCAGCGCGCCGATGCCCTTCTGCGCAGCCAGCAGGATCGTGTCACGACGCGAGCACGCCACCCACAGCGGAGGGTGCGGTGACTGCATCGGCTTGGGCACCACGTTGCGCGCCGGCATCGTGCAGTACGGCCCCTCATGGCCCGTGAACGGCGTCTCGGTCATGCAGCGGATGGCTACCTGCAGGCCCTCCAACCACTGCTCTCGCTTGGTGGCCACGTCGATGCCGAAGCCGCCGAGCTCGAGCTCGGAGCCGGACTCACCGGAGCCGAACTCGACCCGCCCGTTGGAGATGAGGTCGAGTGTGGACACCCGCTCAGCGGTGCGCGCCGGATGGTTGTACCCGGGCGCGGTCTGGATGATGCCGTGGCCCAGGCGGA
>JBBQLA010000082.1:0-8162 GCA_038327485.1 Acidimicrobiales bacterium | reverse complement strand
GCTGCGGTGGCCGCGTTGCAGGTGTGCGCACGCTGGACCGACGCCAAGCACCTCAGCAACGCCCCGCTGGCAGCGGTCGCCGCCGCCGCAATGCCGCTGGCCGCATGGTGGAACAACACCATCGTCGGTGTCGTGATGCTGGTCTTCGTCGCGCTGGCGCTGGTCTTCGGCACCGGCTTCACGTTGCCGGGTGCCGGCGGCGAGGGCGGCTCGCCCATCGACGTCGCGGCCAACCTGAGCGACGGATGGATCACCTTGGCGGCGGGGCTGCTTCCCGGGCTGGCATCGGCCGCCGTCGTGCAGGTCCATCGCATCGATGCCATGTCGCTCGTCTTCCTCGCTGCCGCGGTGTGCACCTACGACTCCGGCGACCACCTGTGCAGCGCCGGCTACGCCTCGCGAACGGTCGGCCCCCTGTCGGGGATGTTCGGTGTGCTCGTGGTGACCGCCACCATGGTGATCATCGGGGTCGACCCGCTGTCGACGTCATTGGTCTGGCTGACCGGCCTATTGCTGGCCATGTCGTGTCCACTCGGGCAGTGGCTGGCCTCGTGGATGCTTCCCCGATCGGAGTCATCGGCCCCGGCCCTGCGCCGTCTCGACGGGTGGCTCATCGCCGCGCCGGTGTTCTGGGCCATCGTGGCGCTGGCCAACTGACCGCCTGATCCCAGAAACGTCAGGAGTCGCTCAATTCCGACCAGACTGGGCCGATGGAGACCAGCGATGGCCGCGCCGAGACGGAGCGACCTGACGACGTGCCACATCCAGAGGAGCTTTCCGTGACCGACCTGTTGGACCACCTGCTCGACGACATCGATGCGGGGGTCGTCTCCCAGTTGTCCCTGAGCGAGCTCCGTGATGTCCGCGACCGTTTCCAGTCGGTCGAGGGCGGTCTCAGCTACGGACGCCGGCTCATCCAGGGTCGCCTCGACATCGTCATGTGCGAACTCGATCGCCGAAACACCGGTGGCGCCGAGTCGCTGGAGGATCTCCTCACCCGCCTTCCATCCGGCCTCGCTCAGCACACACGAGGAGCCGGGGTTCCCCGACCCGTGCGAGACATCGAGCTCCCGGCGTTCACCGATGACCTCTCGGCCCAGGCCGATGCCATCCTCGATCCCAACGCCATCACCCATCTCTCCGAGCTGACCGAGCCGCGCATCACCGGCATCGTCGACGCGTTGACCCATCTCGAGCGCCAGGTGTCCACCAAGCGCCACGAGGTCCATCGCATCATCGACGAGCTGCAGGAAGAGATCGTCTCGCGCTATCGAAGCGGCGCGGCGTCGGTCGACGACTTGCTCCACTGATGGGTCCGTTCGCGGCAGCGCTGAATCTGCTCGCGAGAGTGACGGTACGGTGGACCTGATGAAGGACGAGATCGACAAGCGCTGGCACGACCTGGGTGAGTTCATCCGCGAGCAGCGCAGTGTCGGCCAGATGTCGTTGCGGAAGCTGAGCGAGCTGGCCGGCGTCTCCAACCCCTACCTCAGCCAGATCGAGCGCGGACTGCGCAAGCCCTCGGCCGAGATCCTGCAGCAGATCGCCCGCGCCCTGGAGATCTCATCGGAGACGCTCTACGTGCGCGCCGGCATTCTCGACGAGCCAGGTGAGTCGGTGGACCTGGTCGCCGTCATTCGGCGTGATCCTCATCTCATCGAGGAACAGAAGAAGACCATCGTTCGTATCTACGAGTCGTTCCGTCGCGAAAACGGCAACCTCGAGTAGTCGAGTTCGACTGATTGCTTCGCTGGTCTGACGGGTAGCTTCCCGCCCGTGGGAATCGACCGGCCGTTCCGTTCGTTGGAGCGTGCGTGAACACCGTCGCGATGCTGTCGATGCACACGTCACCGTTGGCCCAGCCGGGCCAGGGCGACAGCGGCGGGATGAACGTGTTCGTTCGCGAGCTGTCGGGAGCGCTGGCCCGCTGCGGGGTCGGGGTTCGCGTGTACGTGCGCCGCTCCGATGACAACACGCCCGATCGCATCTCGATCGAGCCGGGATTCGAGGTCGTCCAGGTGCCCGTGGGGCCGCTCGACGCTGGCAAGGAAACGCTCGTCGACCTGATCGATCCCTACGCCGACTGGGTGCGCGACGACATCGCTGCGGCGGGTGACGTATCGATGATTCACGCGAACTACTGGTTGTCGGGGGTCGCCGGGCACCGCATCAAGCACGAGCTCGAACTACCGTTGGCGACGACGTTCCACACGTTGGAGCGGGTGAAGGCCCTCGGGGGCGATCCCGAATCGGAGCTGCGTGCGCAGGCCGAGGCCGCCGTCATCGGCTGCTCCGATCTGGTCACCGCAGCCACGCCGGTGGAAGCGCGTGAGCTCGTCGATCTCTACGATGCCGCCCGCGATCGCATCGAATTCGTGCCGCCCGGCGTCGACCACGCATTCTTTTCGCCCGGTGATCGGGCCGGCGCCCGTTGGGCCACCGGCATCGGCCCCGGACCGGTGGTGATGTTCGTCGGTCGGATCCAGCCCCTCAAGGGCCTCGACGTGGCGGTCGAGGCGTTGGCTCAGCTCCGCCACGACGACGCGCAGCTCGTGGTGGTCGGTGGTCCGAGCGGGCTGGACGGTGCCCTCGAATCACGGCGAATGCACGACCGGATCTCCGAGCTGGGTCTCAGCGCGCGGGTCACCTGGGTCGACCCCCAGCCACACCATCTGTTGTCGTCGTACTACCGGTCGGCCGACGTGGTCGTGGTACCGAGTCGATCGGAGTCGTTCGGCCTCGTGGCCCTCGAAGCCGGTGCCTGCGGCATTCCAGTCGTCGCCACCGATGTGGGCGGACTGTCGTCGTTGGTGGTCGACGCGGTCACCGGTGTGCTGGTGGCCGATCGCCGCGCCGATCACTTCGCCCTGGCGATCGACGCGCTGTTGGACGATCCCGAACGCGCCGCGAGGCTCGGCTCCGCCGCGGCGATCGGCGCCCGCAGCTACTCGTGGTCGACGACCGCGGCGCGACTTCGGCGTTGCTACGCCGATCTGAGCGCTCGTTCCCTGGTGCACTGCTCGTGAACGGGCTTCGATGAACACAGCCATTTCCACGCCTGACGAGCTCGACGCCATCGAGGCGGTGGTCGACGCGTGGTTGGCCGAGCAGCTGGCCGAGAATCCCGCGATCGAAGAAGTGGTTCGCGACCGCGAGACCGACGAGCGACGGTGGTTCGTGCGAGTGGTGGGGGAGGAGAAAGCGGTCTTCTCCATCTGGTTCCACCTTCGTCAGCGCACCCTGTCGCTGGAGACGTACTTCATGCCGGCACCGGAGGAGAACGTCGCCGAGCTGTATGAGCACCTGCTGCGGCGCAACCACAAGATGTTCGGTCTCAACTTCTCCATCGGGATCGAGGACGCGGTGTTCATCGAGGGTCAGATCCCCAACGTGACGATCACCGAGGCCGAACTCGACCGCCTGCTGGGATCGATCTACGAATACGTCGAGGCGTACTTCCGTGTGGCCATGCGCATCGGGTACGCCTCCAAGTTCAAGGGTTGAGTTTGCGTGCACTGTCATGCAATTTCATTGCACTTCATGTCATCAATGATCTAGAGTCTCGACCCGTGAGGTCCGCCGGTGCCTGGCGTCGGGGAAGCGACTCGTGCCGGCGGCCCTCACCATCGCCGGTAGCTTTGCCCGATGACCAAGCTGCAGCTCATCGGTGGCGGAAAGATGGGCGAAGCGCTCCTCGGGGGTATTTTGGGGTCGAGCTGGTGCCAGCCGTCCGAGGTCATTTTGGTCGAGACCGTCAAGGCCCGGCGCGCCCAGCTGGAGCAGACCTTTCCCGGGCTCGGGACCTCAGCTGAGGTCGGGGCAGCCGACGGAACGATCCTGGCGGTGAAGCCGGCCGACACCGCAGCGATGGCCAAGGGAGCCGTCGCGGCGGGCAGTCGCACGTTGTTGTCGATCGCGGCGGGAGTGACTCTGGCGCAGCTCGAAGCTGCGGCCGGCGACGGCGTCGCCATCGTTCGAGCCATGCCCAACACCCCCGCTCTGGTCGGCCAAGGTGCCGCCGCCATCTCGGGCGGACGTTGGGCCGACGAGGCGACGATGGACTGGGCGGCCGAACTCCTCGGTGCCGTCGGCCTGGTGGTCCGAGTCGCAGAACCCGCGCTCGCGGCGGTCACGGGATTGTCCGGGTCCGGGCCGGCATATGTCTTCCTGATCGCCGAAGCGCTGACCGAAGCCGGCGTGCTGTGCGGCCTGCCCCGCGACACCGCCGTTGCCTTGGCCAACCAGACGTTGCTGGGTTCGGCCACCCTGTTGACCCACTCCGACCAGGGCGCCGCGGACTTGCGAGCATCGGTCACCTCGCCCGGCGGCACCACTGCGGCTGCGTTGCGGGTGCTGGAACAACAAGGTCTTCGCGCTGCGCTCATCGACGCCGTCGTGGCCGCCCGAGACCGCGCCATCGAGATGGGCAACATCGAGATGGGCAACATCGAGATGGGCAAGTCCGAAATGGGCAACTCGGCGTGAGCGACGAGATCACCGGCCACTCCACCATCACCTTCCTCTCCGACTACGGCCATGCGGATGAGTTCGTCGGTGTGGTGAAGTCGGTGCTCCGCCAGCTCACCCCCGACACCGTCGTCATCGACCTGACTCACGACATCGCCCCGTTCGACGTACGCGGCGCGTCATTGGCGCTGGCTCGCAGCATTCAGTACCTCACTCCCGGTGTGATCCTGGCCGTCGTCGATCCCGGCGTCGGCACGGCGCGACGTCCGGTCGCCGTCGAGGCAATGGGCGGCAAGGCGGTCCTCGTCGGCCCCGACAACGGATTGCTCGCAGCGGCGGCGTCGATGATCGGAGGCGCCGATCGCGCCGTCGTGCTCGACGACCCCGAATACCACCTCGAGTCGGTCGGGTCGACCTTCGACGGTCGCGACGTGTTCGCACCGGTCGCCGCGCACCTGTGCAACGGCGTGGCGCTGCTCGACCTCGGCACCGAGATCGACCCCCTGACGCTCCTGCCCGGACTGCTTCCCGTCGCTCGCGAGGAGGACGGCCACCTGGTCACCGAGGTGTTGTGGGTCGACCGGTTCGGCAACTGTCAGCTCAATGTCGACCTCGACGACATCGCCCGCTTCGGCGATCGCATCGAATACCGCATCAGTGGACGCCGGCGGACCACCTCGATCGTGACCTCCTTCGCGGCAGTCGGCGTCGGCGACATCGGACTCATGGTCGACGCCAACGGACTGTGCGCGTTGGTGGCAGATCAGTCCTCGGCGTCGGAGGAACTCGACCTCGGCACCGGCGATCAGGTCATCCTGGCCGAGGCCAGCGGCCCCGGCGGAGTGTCCACCGCAGTCACCCTCGGTCGCGCCGAGCCCACTCGGAACAAGCCACCTCAGAACGGAGTCACGTCATGAGACGAGGCAGCTCCATCGCCATTATCGTGTTGATGCTCATCATCCTGGGCGCGGCGGCCATCCAGCTGTTCCTGTCGGCCTCGGGCAGATAGACCCGGCGCTCAGAGCCGGCTGGCGATGCGGTTGCGATTGAACCGCCGCATTCCACCCCGAATGAGCAGCAGCCCGACCGCCCAGATGCCCGCTCCGGCGATCACTACCGTCGACGCATCGAGCAGGAGCAGTCCCGGCGCCTGGCCGACCACGCCGATGATCAACGGCATGATCACTGCGCCGCCCAGCTGATTGGCTTCCTGGGTCGTCGACGCTCTCGCCGAGATCCGCACCATGATGCCGAGCCCGAGGCACGCCACAGCGGGCGCGACCCAGCCAATGAGGATCAGCCACGTTCCGTTGGGCACGAAGATCCGATGCGTGACCGGCCATCCGATCACATCCGAGATGATGGCGAACAGCACGAAGCCGACCCAGGAGATCGCCACCGATGGCGTGAACGCCACCAACAACTTGGCGACGAACAGGTCCTGATCGCGGATGGGCAGGTGCAGCACCGACTCGAGTGTGCGGCGTTCCTTCTCACCGGCGAAAGCGTCAGCGGCGAGCACGGCGGACACCATGAGCGGCACGACCAGGAACAACGGCGCCAGCAGGTACCCGTTGACCAACACCAACAGTTGCTCTTGGCGGGGCAAACGTAGGATCGGGTCACCCAGCGCGCCGGGCAGGTTGCCGAGAACTCGGCTGAGATCTGGGCTGGTGCGGGTCCGGGCGAACACGGCGATGCCGGCCGGGAGACCGAGCAGCAGCACCGCGGGCACGGCGATCATCGGGATCACGATCGAGCGCGAGCGGCGGATGGCCACCATGTCCTTGGCCATCACGGCTCGGATCACCCCGATGTTGGGCCGCCACGGCGGGTCGCCCGCCGTCGATGGTTCCTGCACCGAGGTGTCAGACACGTTCACCCACCGGTACGTCCGCCGCACGCAGCCCCAGGCTGGCGGTTCCGAGCCGTTCCTCGTAGGCGAAGTACACGTCGGCCAAGGTACGAACCCGGGGCGTCAGCGCGAACACTTCGGCTCCGGCCGCGACCAGGGCCGCCACGGCGCGGGGAGCGACGTCACGATGACGGGCCAGAATCAACAGGCCGGCGGCCGACGCTGTCGCCTCGATGACCCCGTCGACGGCGTTGACAGCACCCAACACCGCGCCCGATGCCGGTCCGGCCAGGACCACGTCGAACTCGTGGTGCGGCCACAGTTGATCGGCCAGATCGTTCGGAGCACCATCCACCAGCAGGCGGCCGCGATTGAGAATGGCCATCTGGTCGGCGACCCGGGTGGCCTCGCCCAGGAAGTGGGTGCACAGAATGATGGTGCGCCCGCGATCGCTGGCGAGCGAGCCGATGAGGTCGACGACGTCGTCTGTGGCGGCCGGATCGAGACCGCTCGTCGGTTCGTCGAGAAACAACACCTCCGGGTCCGACATCAGCGCTCTCGCCAGCGCCACACGACGTCGTTGGCCGGTGGAGAAGCCCTGGCACCGCTGATCGGCATGGGACCGCATGCCGAACCGCTCCAGCAGCTCGTCGACCCGTTTGGCGGCCCCGGCGATCTCCATGCCGCGCATGCGGGCGGTCGCCATCATGTTCTCCCGCGCCGTCAGCCGGTCGTCCAGGCCGGCGTTCTCGGTCATCACGCCGGTTCGGAAGCGCAGTTCGTGGCCCTGGGTCACCGGATCGAGACCGAGCACCCGGCTCGATCCCGAGGTCGGATCGAGGATGCCGTTGAGCAGACGAACCGTCGTGGTCTTGCCGGCACCGTTGGGTCCGAGCAGCGCCAGGACGGTTCCCGGCTCGACTCGGAGATCCAAGCCGTCGAGCGCGAGGCCCTCAGGGAAGGCCCGGCTCAAGCCGTTGCAGACGATCGTGGGCTCGGCCATGGGGGTGATTCTCCCATCGGCGGTCCTGCGCCGCGGCTGAACCGTTACCCTGACGGCGTTCGAACCTTGCCTCGGAGGCGACCAGCGTGAATCTTGCGGCGGTCTTCGACCGACATCCCGATGATCAGGCGGCCTTGATCAGCCGAGGTCGAACGACGACCTATGGCCAGCTCGGCGAAAAGGTCGCGGCATTTCGTGGTGGTTTGATCGGGCTCGGACTCGAACCGGGCGACCGGGTCGCCATCGTGTGCGGCAACAACTGGTACTTCGTGGTGTCGTATCTAGCCATCATCGGTGCCGGCCTGGTCGCTGTTCCGCTGAACCCGACGAGCCCCCACATCGAGCTCGAGGGTCAGCTCGCCACGGTGAGCGCGCGGGCAGTCGTCATCGGCCCCACCGCTCGGCCGGTGTTCGAGGAATTCGACCGGGGCGCGGTGACCACGGTCGAACATTGGATCGGCTGCGGGTTCGCGCCCGAGGGCGGGGTCGACCTCGACGTGCTCACTGCCGGGGACCCCGCACCGATCGTCGAGCGTGACGACAGCGATCTTGCCGTGCTCATCTTCACGTCGGGAACCGCCGGCTCGCCCAAGGCCGCCATGATCAGCCACGGCAACCTGCGCACCAACATCGCCCAGATGTTGTCCGCCCCCGGCAACGCCCAAACCGCCGACGACGTCGTGTTCGCGGTGCTGCCGCTGTTCCACATCTTCGGTCTCAACGTGGTGCTGGGCGCATCGCTGGCCGTGGGGGCGCGGGTGTTGCTGGTCGAGCGCTTCGACCCGATCTCCGCCATCGAGTCCATTCAGAAGCACCAGGCGACGATCGTCACCGGTC
>JBBQLA010000081.1:0-8174 GCA_038327485.1 Acidimicrobiales bacterium | reverse complement strand
GACAAGGCTCGCCGAAAGAGCGAGTGCCAACGAGATACGGCGGTTCGAAAGGGTCGAGGTCATGGTGGATTCGCACCGAGCGTGGTCGCCCGATGTGACGGCATCCTGTCATGTCGTCACCAGATCGCAAAGTGGCACGGCGTTTCGAAGCACAACCGTGACATTTGCGACGGAATCTTTTGATCCTTAGTGATCGACCGACCACTCTCCGTGAGTGCCACAAATTGGGGGTCAGCCCATGGATTCGAGGATCTCGTCGACCAGTTCGTGTGAGGTGTCGGGATGAAGGAACGCGAACCGCGCGATGGGCTCGCCTTCCCATTTCGACGGCAGCACGAAGGCGATCTGATCGGCGAGCAACTGATCCGACCACCGTTCGTAGTCGGCCAAGTCCCAGCCAACCCGTCGGAACATCACCACCGACAGCTCCGGCTCACGCACCAGCTCGACGTGGTCGAGCTGGTTGATCCGCTCCGCCGCGTGTTGCGCCAACCGCAGCGCCGCCTCGACAGCCTCCCGATATGCCGCCACGCCGTGCACCGACAGGGAGAACCAGATCGCCAGGCCGCGAGCTCGACGGGTGAGGTGATAGGCGTAGTCCGTCGGGTTCCACTCGTCGGGCGCGGTGTGGATCGAGTCGAGATAGCTGGCGTCCTGGGTGTGGACCCCACGGGCCAGCTGAGGGTTGCGGTAGATCAGGGCCGCGCAGTCGAACGGAGCGAACAGCCACTTGTGGGGATCAACCATGAACGAGTCGGCCAGCTCGATCCCGGCGTAACGGTGCCTCACCATGTGCGACAGCAGTCCCGCCCCGCCGTAGGCCCCGTCGACGTGGAACCACGTGCCGATCGACCGAGCGGCGTGGCCCACGCCCGCGAGATCATCGACGATCCCGGCGTTGGTGGTTCCCGCGGTGGCGATGATCGCAGCGATGTCGGACGGGTCGTCATCGGAGGCCAGGAACGCTGCGACTTCTTCACCGTGGAGTCGACCATCGCGGGTCTGCACCGTGTCGACACGCACATCGAGGATGTGGGCGGTGTTGATCACCGACGAGTGCGCCTGATCCGACGCCACGAACCGAACCGTCCGATGAGGATCACCCAGTCGACGACGACACATGTCGCGAGCGACGACGAGCGCTGAGAGATTGGCGGCCGAACCCCCGCTCACGAAGCAACCGCCCGAACCCTCAGGGAACCCTGCCAGCCCGGCGAGGAACTCGAGCACCTGGTTCTCGGCGTGGACGACGCCGGCCGCCTCGAGCCACGACGTCCCGTTGAGTGACGACGCCGAGACCACCGAATCGAACAGCATCGATGCCTTGGTCGGCGCGGCGGGGATGAACGACAGGAATCGAGGACTGTCGACCGAGATGACCCGTGGCGCGATCACGTCCACGAAGCGTTCCATGACCACGGAGGTCGGATTGCCTTCTTCTCTGATCAGCGAAGGAGCCAGCGCGTCGAGCTCGACGCGCGTCGCCGACTGATCGAGCTCGATCTCAGGAACGCTCAGTCGCCTCCGGACGTACTCGGTGATCTGATCGGCCAGTTCCGCTGCCTCGGTGTTCCAGGAATGCACGAGACGTCAGCGCTGGCGCCGACGCCACAGCACGATCAACGCCGTGGTCGCGGCTGCCATGCCGGCGACGATGGCGATCCGCTGCGTGGTGCGATCCGGTCCCGGCACGACCTCGATCGGTGAGCCGGCCAGACGAGGCGCCTCGGCGGGAATCGGCTCCGCTCTCACGTCGGGATCCGACTCTGCCTCCAGCGGCTCACGAAGGTCCACCGTCGGCTCGGGAGTCTCGACCTCGGGAGTCTCGACCTCGGGAGTCTGGACCTCTGGTGGCTCGATCTTGACCGGCGCCGCATCGACCGCGCCGAGAATCGCATCGATCGGGGCAACGTCGTCCTCGGTCACCACCGCTGCCGGCCGGTTGCGCTTGGGGTCATAGTTCGCCATGAGCTACCTCCATCTCGCGTTCGGACAACTCCGACACCTGCTCGTCCACATGATCAACCACGGGCTCGATGCCCAGGATCCGGTCGAGCACGGCATCGAACTCGGCGACGGCCTCGGCGGTGCCGTCGCGCTCGAGGGCGTGCAGGGGCACTCCGGCTGCGGACGCCTCGGCCACCGCTGCCCGCAGTCGAATCGATGGTTCGATGACGAGGTCGGGATGCGCTTCGGTCAGCTGTGACTCCCAGTACCGGGCGTCACGAGTGCGAGCCAAGCGGTTCACCACGATGCCGGCGATGCCGAGCGCTCCGCTGCGACGATCCGCAATCCGTCGGACGTTGCGGAGGATCTGCTCGACCCCGTCGGTCGCCCACGCACCCGGCTCGGTCACGATCACGACCTTGTCGGCAGCGAAGAGGGCGTTCACCGTGAGCAGACCCAACGACGGCGGGCAGTCGATCAGCACCAGATCGGCGTCGATGCCTTCGAGCGCGATGGCCAGTCGATCCTGGGCGCCGATGGGATCGGTGGCGAGCTGGGTCTCACGTTGCGCCAACCGTGGCGAACTCGGGACCAGGCGAGGGCGATCTGCGAACAGTTCGGCGTCCCATCCTGAGTCGACGATGGCTGCGGAGGCAGCGCCGATCGACTCGGCGGCCAGCGCTGAGTCGATCGTCAACGCGGCGTCCCACACACCCATGCCAGAGGTGGCATTGGCCTGGGGATCCAGATCGACCAGGACGGTGCGCAACCCGCGTCGACCGGCCATGGCCGCGAGCCCGAGCGCGACGGTCGTCTTGCCGACGCCACCCTTCTGGTTGACCATCGCGACGACCAACATCGTCGGCACGCTAGTTGGCGGGGGCCTCCGACTGGAGCCCGCCAGTGATGCGAGAGATCACCTCGAGCATCGGTGCCACGTCGACCTCGTTGAGACCGACGGCCCGAAGCACGACGAGTCCGAGGATCCAGGCCATGAAGAACGTGCGGAGCGCGACCACGTCGAGGTTCGGATCGACGAGCCCGGCCGCTTGAGCCCGACCGATCACGTGCTCCATGGTGTCCTGAAGGCCCCGAAGGGTGGAGTCGAGCATGGTGCGGGCGTCGGGGTCGCGTCCGGCCAACGCCAGAGCATCCAGCAGCAACCGGTCGATCCCACTGGTCTCGGCCACGGTCTGCTCGGTCAACACTCGTGAGACCGCGCCGTCGCCGGGAACGATGGAGCCGAGGCTGACCACGATCTCGGCGATGATCCGGCCGCCTTCCAGCGCAATGGCCTCGCCCAGGAGGGCGGTCCGGCTGGGAAAGTGCACGTACAACGCGCCCGCAGTGAATCCGGCCCGACGCGCGATGTCCTGCACTCGCGTGCCGCCGTAGCCCTTCTCCGCGAACACATCGATCGCCGCGTGAACAAGTCGTTCCCGAGTGTCCATCTCAGGAACGTCGCTCCCCGTTTGGTGAACGTCGGTCATGTCGTTGCCTTCTTCTTCGCCCTACCCCGGAGACTACGGGGAGATTTCGACTCGGCAAAGATGAACTTCGGATTCGAACTTGATCTGCGTCAGGCCGGCGCCGGCTCGCGGTAGAGGTCCGGCTCGATGTAGATGAGATGCACCGCACTGACTGCATCGCGGACAGCGATCTCGATCTCGTCGATCGCCGAGGCGATCTGGGCCAGCTCGAGCCCGGGCACCATCGCCAACTTGGTGGCGACGAGGATCTCCTCCGGACCGACGTGTTCGGTGCGGATGTGCACGATCGACCGAACCATGGGGTGTGCGTCGATGGCGGCGGTGATCCCGTCGAGATCCGCCTTCGACGCCCCTTCGCCGATCAGGAGACTCTTCATCTCGATCGCCAGGAGGACCGCGATCACGCCGAGCAGCGCGCCGATCACCAGCGTTCCGTAGCCGTCGAAGACGGGGTCGACCTTCCACGCCAGGAGCAACGCACCGAGCGCGATGACGAGACCGGCCATGGCGCCGATGTCCTCGAGCAACACCACCGGGAGCTCGGGATTCTTGGCGGTGCGCACGAAAGTGAACAGCCCTTCGTCCTTGCGAAAGTGCTTGGCCTCTTGAAACGCGGTGCGCAACGAGAAGCCTTCGAGGATCAGCGCCAGGAGGAGCAGCCCGATCGCCACCGGCGCGGAGGTGATCTCCTCGGGGTGCTCGATCTTGTGAATGCCCTCGTAGATGGCGAACAGCGAACCCAACGCGAACAAGACCAGCGCCACGACGAACGCCCAGAAGAACCTCTCACGTCCATAGCCGAACGGGTGGGAGTCATCGGCTGGGCGCGCCGCGCGATTCCGACCCAACAACAGCAAACCCTGATTGCCCGTATCGGCGAGGGAGTGGACCGATTCCGCCAACATCGAGGACGAGCCGGTGATCAGGAAGCCGGCGAACTTGGCGACGGCGATCGCCAGATTGGCCGAGAAGGCCGCCACGATCGCCTTCGTACCTCCACCTGCCGACATCACCGAGTCCTCTCGTTGGTAAGACTCCACCGTATGCCGGAGCTTCCCGAGGTCGAGACCATTCGACGCCAACTGGCCCCGCGTCTCGTCGGGCAGCGCCTTTCCGGTGGCTGGGCCTTCGACTCGGCCAAGTTCACCGACGCTCGCAACATCACCTCGACGACCGTCACCGAGGTGGGGCGACGGGGCAAGTACCTCGTGGTCGACCTCGACGATGATCGCCAATTGATCGTGCATCTGGGCATGACCGGCTCCCTGCGGATCACTCCCGACGTCGTCGAGCCCACTTCAGTGCCGTATCTGCGGGCCCGATGGCGGCTCGACGATGATCGCTCGCTGGAGTTCCGCGACACCCGTCGCTTCGGCCGCATCGCTGTGGTCCGAACAGGCGACTACGGACGGATCGCCACGTTGGCGGCCATGGGGCCCGAACCCGAGGACCCTCGACTCGACGATGGCGGGCTGTGGCGGTCGCTGCGCACGAGTCGCCGCCATGTGAAGACCTCGTTGCTGGCTCAGCGACACATCGCCGGTGTCGGCAACATCTACGCGGACGAAGCTCTGTGGATCGCCCAGGTGCACCCGGCGTCGCGCCAGATCACCAGACGCCAGGCCGACCGACTCCTCGACGCCATCAGAGTTGTCCTGGCCGAAGGAATCGCCAACGGGGGAACCACACTTCGCGACTACGTCGATGCCGATGGGTCGAGCGGCTCGAACCAACTCACGCTGCGGTGCTACGGGCTGGCCGGCACGCCGTGTCACCGCTGCGGGTCGGCGCTGGTGAGCCGAGTGATCGATGCCCGTACGTCGACCTTCTGCCCGACGTGTCAGCGCCCGCGCTGACAATCCGCCCGGCGGCCATCACACTCTCCTCACACATCGATCACGCCCACGTGACACGAGACCGACATCGTGGCCACATCCCGATCGCCCCCGGAGGTGCGACATGTCCCTGAAGAAGAAGCTCGCGAGTGGAGTACTGGCTGCAGGACTGGTCGTGCCAGCGTCGTTCGCAGTCGCCTCGGCCGACAACGGACCCTCGACGTCGACCGCGCCCACGACCACGCAACCGGCGGCCGCTTCCGGCAATGTCGCCAAGGGTCCGGCCAAACGCGAAGCCCTGGTCGCCGAGGTTGCCGCCAAGGCCGGCATCAGCACCGAGACCTTGCAGAACGCCATCAACGAGGTCCGACTCGAGCACCTGACGGCCCGACTGCAGAAGGCCGTGACCAGAGGTCGGATCACTCAGGCGCAAGCTGATGCGCTGATCGCCAAGGCCAAGGCCGGCAACTGGCCTGGCAAGGCGCTGCGCGAGGGTCGCAACAGCGGCAACGGCAACGGCCTCGGGCTGGGCAAGGGCCGTTTGCGAAACAAGTGACGCCGCCCACCTGAGGGTGCTGGCCGGCGAGGAGAGTCATCGTGTTACGGTTTCGTGACGCGCTGAGTTCTCCCCGGCCAGCACCGACTCTCCAAGATGCCCGCCACCCACCACTCGCTCCCGATTCCGCCTCGCGCACCACGCCGCGCCGACCGGCGCCGTCTGCGCGGCGTGGTCGCCGTGGTGGTGGCGATGTTGCTCGCGTGTCTGTCGTCGCTGCCCGTCGGCGCGTCGACCACCAAGTCGACGCCGACCACAGCGCCCGCCACTGGCTCGTTGCGCGATCTCCAGAAGCAGCGCGACGCCGTGCGGTCGGCCAAGGCCAAACAGGCCGGCCAAGTCAACGCGCTGCACGCGACCGATGCTCAGGTGGCCACCGCGATCGCCAACCTGGGAGACGAGGTGGCGGCGCAGACCGCCGAGTTGTCCGACATCCAACGCGATCAAGCCCAGGCCGAGGCCGATCAGAGTGCGGCGCAGGCCAGCCTCGATCAGGCCCAGAGGGAATTGGCTGCACTCAAGGGCAACATCCGCCAGGAGGCCATCGACGCCTATGTCAACGGCCCTCAGCGGGCGGATTGGTCGATCTTCTCCGCGGAGGACCCCAACGACGCATTGAACCGCCGGACGATCCTCGAGCTTCGCTCGACGAACAGCCAGGACGCGGCGGAGACCTATCGGTCGGTTCAGGAAGACCTGATCACCCAACGTGAGGCCAAGGCATCGGCCGCCGATCGGGCCCGGGCCAAGCGTGCGCAAGCCGAGTCCAAGCTCAACTCGCTGCAGGACGCGCAGTCGGCCCAGCAGAAGCTGCAGGACGAGGTCGACAACCGCATCGCAGCGTCGCTCGCCGAAGCCGACGCGCTCTCCGCTGTCGACTCGACGCTGTCGAACCAGATCACTGACCAGCAGAACCGGTTGGCCGCACAGCTGGCCGCGCAGCAGCGGGCGTCGGCGGCGGCCAAGGCGGCGCTGACCAAAGCCGGCAAGACCGTGAGTGGCGCGCCTGCTTCCACCAAACCCGCGCCGGTCTTCGCCAACTCTGGCGGGTCCGGAATCGTCAACGTGCAAGGCATTCAGATCGCCGCGTCGGTCGCCGCCAACCTCGGCAATCTGCTCGATGCCGCTCGCGCCGCCGGCTACAGCCTGAGTGGTGGCGGCTACCGCGATCCGGCCGCGCAGATCGCCGTTCGCCGCAACAACTGCGGCTCGAGCGACTACGCCATCTACCAGGCACCGGCGAGTTCGTGTCGCCCTCCCACCGCTCCACCGGGCACCTCGATGCACGAGCAGGGTTTGGCCGTGGACTTCTCCGTGAACGGCCACACCGTGAGCCGCAGCGACGGTGCCTTCGGATGGCTCAAGGCCAACGCTGCGAGCTACGGCTTCTACAACCTGCCGTCGGAGTCCTGGCACTGGTCCACCAACGGCAACTGAGCCACCATCGCCTCCGTGCGATCAGCGAGAGAGACGCGCTGTGGCTGAGTGAGCCTCGTTGAGGTCACCGACCGTCACGGAGCGAATGTCGCCGACTTCACCGCCCACGGTGACCGACCACGTCGGCTCGCCGGCCACCGGCGTCCACGTCCCGACGACGCGAGTCGACCCGTCCGACAGCTCGACCTGGCAGCGGTAGGGACGACCTGGTTGGGCCGAATCCAGCGTCATCACCAACACGGCGCGAGACCCGCCCATCGCCAGCACGGAGCCGGTCGCGTGGCTCGAACCGTTGACGAAGGTGCCGGTTCGAATCGACGAGACGCCGACGTGTTCGAGGGCCACCGCGCGGTCATCGCCGACTGAGCCAGCGCGCCCGATCAACACGCCCGCGGCAAGCGCCGTGACCACCGCTGCGGCCACGGCCACACCGCGCCGACGCGACGTCGAACGACGTGCCGGCCCGGTCGGCCCCATTCCCGCCAGAGCTCGGGATTCGAATCCGGGAGGCGGGTCCGCGCTGGGGACCACCACCAGGAGTCGGTCGGCCGCGTGAGTCATCGAGTCGAGCTCGCGGCGGCATCGGGCGCACGTCGACGCATGGTCCAACAGGCGGGCCCGTTCAGCCTCGCCGAGGACACCGAGGGCCAGTTCGGCCACATCTCGGTCGAAATCGCCACACTCGAGATCGGGCGGCGAAGGGTCAGCCATCGTTGCCGTCGATTCGCAGATCGAGACCGGCACGGAGTTTGATCAGGCCGGAACGCAGTCGAGTCTTCGCGGTTCCGACCGGAACGTCCTCGATGGCGGCGATCTCGACGGCCGTGTGACCTCCCATGGTGGCGAGGAGAACGGCTCGCTGCTGGCTCAGCGACAGCGTCGCCAACTCCTTCACGACCCGACAGATCT
>JBBQLA010000080.1:0-8207 GCA_038327485.1 Acidimicrobiales bacterium | reverse complement strand
CTGCCGGATCACTTCGGCGACCAGTTCGCGCCCCTCCCCGCAATGGTCGCGGCAGCGGAAGCCACCACCACCCTGCGCGTTGGCGCACTCGTGCTCGACAACGACTACAAGCATCCTGTGGTGCTGGCGAAGGAGATCGCCACCGCGGACGTCCTGAGCGGCGGGCGGGTCGAGTTCGGTATCGGGGCAGGCTGGATGCGCACCGACTACGAGGAGTCAGGCATCGCCTACGACTCCCCCAAAGTCCGCGTCGACCGCTTCGAGGAGGCACTGGCCATCTATCGAGGTCTGTTCGGCGGCGAGCCCTTCAGCCACGCCGGCGAGCACTACACGGTCACCAAGTTGAGCGGCCGTCCCCTTCCGACCAATCCGGGTGGACCGCCGCTGCTGATCGGAGCCGGCGGCAAGCGCATGTTGTCGATCGCGGCACGTCACGCCGACATCATCTCGGTGAACCCGAACATGGTGGCCGGCGTCGCCGACGCGGACACGGCGAAAGACGCCATGGCCGCCTCGATCGACGAGAAGCTCGATTGGGTCCGGGCCGCGGCGGGCGACCGCCTCGACCAGATCGAGCTGTCGACGACGCTGTTCTTCGTGAGTGTCACCGACGACGGGGACTCGATGGCCGAGGGCGTCGGGTCGATGTTCGGCGTGTCAGGACCCGACGTGCGCGAGGCACCGATCATCGCCATCGGGACCGTCACGGAGATCGCCGACACACTCCGAGCCCGGCGGGAACGGTGGGGGTTCTCCTACATCCTGGTCAACGCCGACAGTTACGAGGCGTTCGCTCCGGTGGTCGCCGAGCTGGCAGGGACGTGACCCGGCTCGCATTGGCGGGCGCCGGGTCCGCCGGCACCGTGCACGCGTTGGCGGCGACCGTGGTGACTGGCGGCCACATCAGCCAAGTGCTCTCGCGTACCCCCGACAGTGCGGCCGCCCTCGGAGTCGGGCTCAACATCGACCACGGCACCTACGCGGAGTTGTCCTCTCGCTCCGACGCAGTCATCATCGCCACCCCGGCCGATCACCACGCCGAGATGCTGTCCGAGGCGCTCAATCGCGGCCTTCCGGCGCTGGTGGAGAAGCCACTCACCACCACTCTGGCCGTCGCGGATGAGATCATCGACGCGGTCGAGTTCGCCGGCGTGATGTGTGGCTACGCGGAGAATCTGCTCTTCGCGCCATGTTTCGATGTGGCCACGGCCCATCGGGCAACCATGGGCACCCTGTCGCACCTGTCGCTGCGCATGTTGAGTGACACGCCGGGTTGGGGGCACTTCGCCGAGGCGTTGTCGAGCCAGGCGCTCGGCGGACCGAACGTCGAGCTGCCCGGCGGGGGCGTGCTGCACGACTTGGGTTCGCACCCGTTGGCGCTCGCGCTCGCGCTCGCCGAGAGCGACGCGGTGTCGGTCGCGGCGTCGATGTCGTCCTCGCTGTTGGGCGGCAAGACGGGCAACCCACTCGACGATGAGGCGACCGTGGAGATCACCTTCGCCGACGGCCTGGTCGGCACGGTCGAGGTGTCGTGGCGGGCCGAGACCCCGGAGTGGGATCTGCAAGCGGCCAGTCCCGCTGGCGTGATTCGCATGGAGCTCGGCCCGACCAGCTCGGTCGAGCTCGACGGCCGCGACGCCACGCCGGCGCTCCTGCACCCCGGACTGCCAGATCCCCGGATCGAGGCGTTCGGCTACGTGGCCCAACTCCAGGGTTTCGTGGACATCCTCAACCGTCGTGGCGGTCGGGCGTGCCCGCTCGGCTTCGGTCGGCTGGTCCTCGACCTGACCACTGCCGCCTACGCGTCGGCCGGCGACGGCGGACGTTCGGTGCCGCTGCCCTGGTCCGGCCCACGCGACGTCACGCCGCTGTCACTCTGGCGTTCCTAGAAGGGCGGTCCTAGAAGGGCGGTCCTAGAAGTCTTCGCCGAAGCTGACATCGCCCTCGACTGCGGTCTGGTACGCCACGACCTTGCGCTCAAAGAAGTTGGCGAGCTCCTGCACGTCCTGCAGTTCGAGGAACCCGAACGGGTTCTTCGAGCCGTACTGCGTGGGCATACCCAGCGCCGCGAGGCGTGAATCTGCCACGTACTGCAGGTACTCGCGGGTGTCTCCCAGGCTCATGCCGGCAATGCCTTCACTCAGGACGTCCTCGGCGAAGGCGTACTCGACCTCGACCGCTTCCTGGATCATCTCGTTGACCCGAGCGAACAGCGACTCGTCGAACAGGTCGGGCTCCTCGGTGCGCACCTGCTCGATCACGGCGAAGGCGAAGTTCATGTGGCACGACTCGTCGCGGAACACCCAGTTGGTCCCCGAGGCCAGCCCATTGAGCAGCCCCTTCGACCGAAGGAAGTACACATAGGCGAACGCCGCGAAGAAGAACAGCCCCTCGATGCAGGTGGCGAAGCAGATGAGGTTGAGCAGGAACTGCTGACGATCCTCGCGGGTGTGCAGCTCGTCGAGACCATTGATGGAGTCGATCCACTTGAAGCAGAACTCGCCCTTGGCTCGGATCGACGGGATGTTCTCGATCGCCGCGAACGCCTGGACCCGCTCGTTGATGTCGGGAATGTAGGAGTCGAGCAGCGTCAGGTAGAACTGGACGTGCAGGGCCTCTTCGTACAACTGGCGGCTGAGGTACATGCGTGCCTCGGGCGAGTTGATGTGCTTGTAGAGGTTGAGCACCAGATTGTTCGACACGATCGAGTCGCCGGTCGCGAAGAACGCCACCAGCCGGCTGATCATGTGCTTCTCGGCCGGCAGCAGCTTGCGGTGCAGATCAACGACGTCATCGGAGAAGTCGATCTCCTCGACGGTCCACGTGTTGCGGATGGCATCGCGGTACATGTCGTAGAACTGCGGGTACTGCATGGGCCGCAGAGTCAAGTTGAACCCGGGGTTCAAGATGGCCGCACCGTTGGGTGCCCGCTTGGCTTCGGGCGCCGCCGGAACCGGGTCGAAGGACTCGAACGGCTCAACCGGCGAGACAGGAAGCGTCAGCTCGGGTTCGAATGCAGCGCTCATTGACAGGCCTCGCAGGATTCTGGGTTCTCGAGCGAGCAGGCGATGATCTCCTCATCGCTGTACTGCTTCGATTCGGGGTCTCGTGATTCGGGTTCCGGCAACGATTCGCCCCCGCCGGTGGGAGGCGTGGGGGTCGGTGACAGTGGCGTCGGAGCCACAGCGGTGGGCGCGGCGGCGCTCGTGGTCTTGTTGATGCGCGTGGCCGGACGGGACCGCAGGTAGTAGGTGGTCTTGAGGCCCTGCTGCCAGGCGTAGAGGTACATCGAGCTGAGCTTGCCGATGGTCGGCGACTCCATGAACAGGTTCAGCGACTGGCTCTGATCGATCCACGCGCCGCGCTCGGCGGCCATGTCGATCAGCGACCGCATGGGAATCTCCCATGCCGTGCGGTAGATCGTCTTGATCTCATCGGGGATCACGTCGATGTTCTGGATCGAGCCCTCGGACTTCTTGATCTGAGCGATCACCGACTCGGTCCACATGCCCAGCGCCTGCAGCTCCCGCACCAGGTACTGGTTGATCTGCAGGAACTCGCCCGACAGTGTCTCGCGCTTGAACAGGTTGGACACCTGCGGCTCGATGCACTCGTAGCACCCGGCGATCGACGCGATGGTGGCGGTGGGGGCGATGGCGATGCACAACGAGTTGCGCAGACCGAACTGCTTGATCCGGTCCTTGAGGGTGGCCCAGCGAGCGACGTCGGAGGGCGTCACACCCCACAGATCGAACTGCAGGTTGCCCTGCGCAGCCCGCGTCTCGTCGAAGCCGCCGTGAGGGCCCGAGGCCTCGGCCAACACCGTGGAGGCCCACATGGCGTTGAAGTAGATCTCTTCGCTGATCTTCGCCGACACGGCCTTGGCCGCCTCGGAATCGAACGGCAGGCGCAGCTTGAAGAACACGTCCTGCAGGCCCATGATGCCGAGGCCGACCGGACGCCACTTGGAGTTCGAGGTCGACGCAGCGTCGGTCGGGTAGAAGTTGATGTCGACCACCCGGTCGAGGAACGGCACCGCGAGGCGCACGACCTCGGCCAGGCGGTCGTAGTCGAAGTAGGCACCGTCGGGACCGTTCGACACCATCTGGCCCAGGTTCACCGAGCCGAGGTTGCACACCGCTGTCTCGGCCTGGTTGGTGACCTCGAGGATCTCGGTGCACAGGTTCGACAGGTGGATGACGTTGGGGTCGCCGTTGGCATCGACCGAGCCGGTCTGGTTGCTCTTGAGATTGGAGGCGTCCTTGAAGGTCATCCAACCGTTGCCGGTCTCGGCCAGCGAACGCATCATGCGGCTGTACAGCTGACGGGCGGGGATCTGCCGCTCGTAGAGGCCCTCGGCCTCGGCGTCGGTGTAGGCCCGACGGAAGTCGTCGCCGTAGCAGTCGATCAGGTGTGGGACCTTCTTGGGATCGAACAACGACCACTGCCAGTCGTTCTCGACCCGCTCCATGAACAGGTCGGGGATCCAGTTCGCCAGATTCAGGTTGTGGGTGCGGCGAGCCATGTCACCGGTGTTGTCGCGCAGCTCGAGGAACTCCTCGATATCGGCGTGCCACGTCTCGAGGTACACGCACGCCGCGCCCTTGCGACGACCACCCTGGTTGACCGCGGCGACCGAGCTGTCGAGCGTCTTGAGCCAAGGCACGATGCCGTTGCTGAGGCCGTTGGTGCCCCTGATGAGCGAACCGCGGCTGCGGATACGGCTGTAGCTGAGGCCGATGCCGCCGGCATGCTTCGACAGCCGGGCCACGTCGCGATAGCGGTCATAGATGCCGTCGAGGTGATCTTCGGGGCTGTCGAGCAGGTAGCAGCTGGACATCTGCGGGTGGGTGGTGCCGGAGTTGAACAGCGTGGGCGAGCTGGGCAGGTAGTCGAGGCTGCTGATCAACTCGTAGAACTCGATGGCCTCGTCGGGCGTGGTGGACAGACCGCACGCCACTCGCATGAGGAAGTACTGCGGGGTCTCGGTGACCAAGCGGGTATCGGGGTGACGCAGCAGGTACCGGTCGTAGACCGTGCGCAGGCCGAAGAACTCGTAGAGCCAGTTGCGCTCGGGGCGGATGGCCGTATTGAGCTTGCGTGCGTGAGTGGCGACGAATGCGGCGGTGGTGTCGCCGATGATGCCCTGGCCGGCGCCGAGGGCGACCGACTGGCTGAACGAGTAGACGTCCTGCAGCTCGACCTCTTTGTCGACGACCGTCGCCAACAGACGCGCTGCGAGGCGGGAGTAGTTGGGCTCTTCGCTGATGAGCGCCGCGGCCGTGCGGATCGACAGGTTGTCGAGTTCGGTGGTGGTCGCACCATCGACCAGGCCGGAGATGGTGCGGGTGGCGACCCGCATGATGTCGACCCCGCTCAGCGACGACTCCGCTGCACCGTCGACCGCCGGGTTGGTGGCGCACCGGCTGATGGCCTTGACGATCTTGTCGAGATTGACCGCCTCGAGCGAGCCGTCACGCTTGCGAACACGCATGTGCGTTCCGGGTGTTGCCTCGTCGGTATCGTCGAAGATCTCGAGATCACTCAGAACCTCGATCTCCGTGCCGTCTCTGACCAGATCGATCGCCATTTGCCACTTCCCCCTCGGGTTGTCCCTCGTACTGTTGATTTGTGCGGCGGGCCGCGATGCCTGCTGCGAGCTGCTCGAAGCACCGTGCCTGGTGGCCAGATGAGTCGGGCAAAACCGCAGTCCGGCGACCTTTTTTCCAGCGGTCAGGGGGCTACGGAGATGTAATTACAGCCGTGGAACTACCCCGATGTCAACGACCACGGCGCGCGTTCGGCCTATTTCTCTCTGCGTTAACAATCGCGAGCGACCACGTGTCCAGGTCATCGCGCGGAGGGCGCGAACTCCCTGGGCGCACCAACGAAATCCGGGGTTTCGAGTCACGATGAAGTGACGCTGAGTGGTCGCAGAATTTCTTGGCTGCAACACTGGCGCGATCACGCCCGATGACCTGATTCCCTCCCCCGACGCGGCACCCGGACCAGATCTGGTCGCGGCAGCAACGGTGATCCTGGTGCGCGACGGCGCGTCCGGACTCGAAGTGCTGTTGCTCCGACGAGACACCTCGCTGGCCTTCGCAGCAGGAGCGTGGGTGTTTCCCGGTGGCCGAGTCGATGCCGCTGACCTCGGCGCCGCTGGTGGCGTGCTCGAGCGAGCCGAGGAGCTGGCGGCGATCCGGGAGTGCCGGGAGGAAGCCGGGCTCGTCCTGGCCGACACGACGCTGGTGCGCTGGTCGCACTGGACTCCGCCCGACCAGCTCCAGCGTCGGCGCTTCTCGACGGCGTTTTTCGTCGTCGCGGCGCCCGAGGGTGACGTCGTGATCGATGACAGCGAGATCCGCGCCCACCAGTGGGTGACGCCGACCGACGCGATCGTCGCTCATGGCGCGGGGGAACTGAACTTGTCGCCACCCACCTACATCACACTGGTCCAGCTCGGCGTTCACGCCGATGTGGCCGCAGTGATCCGCCACGCCCAGGAGACCGATGCCGAGCACTTCTCGACTCGGATCGTGATGGATGGAAGCGACGTGCTCGCCGTGTATCACGGCGATGTGGCCTACGAGTCGGGCGACCTGTCGATCGACGGGCCGCAGCATCGCCTCGTCATGCACGACGGACCCTGGACCTACCGTCGCGATCGGGGCTGACACCGTGCCTGTGGAACTCACCGCCAGCGACGCCGCCGCGCTGCTTCGCCCCACCGACTCGATCGGGGTGCCATTGGGTCCGGGCCAACCGACGTCACTGCTGCACGCGCTGGGTGAGCGGACCGACTGGGTCGCCCTCGACGTGCTGTGCGCCATGCTCGCCGACTTCTACGAGTTCCCCAACCGAGCTGGCGTCCGAACCATCTCGACGTTCTACGGCCCGGCCGAACGCATCTACCGAGACGCTGGAGCCGACATCGCCTTCGTGCCGGCCGACTACCGGCGGTGGGCCCCGATCATGGCCGACCGCGCCCCTCGGGTGATGTGCACTGCGGCGACCCCACCCGACGCTGAGGGGTGGATGTCGTTGTCGTGTCATGCCGGGTCGACGGTGGACGAGTTGCACCGCGCTGGCGCCGATCCCGATCGACTCGTGATCGTGGAAGTCGGCTCGCACTTTCCTCGCACCCACGGGCTGGGTGACCATTATCACCGGGTCCACATCGACGAAGCCGATGTCCTCATCCGCACCGACCGAGACCTCGTGGCGCTCGCCGACACCGAGCCCTCGGATGTCGACTTGGCCATCGCCACGCACGCGGCGGAGTTCGTGGTGGACGGAAGCACCTTGCAGACCGGGTTCGGGTCGATCCCGTCGACCATCGCCACCGCGTTGGCGACCGGCCCGCGTCAGGGGCTCGGAGTCCACTCCGAGATGTTCACGACCGGCCTCATGCGACTGCACCAGGCCGGCAAGGTCACCAATCGTCACAAGGGTGTGTTCGACGGAGTGTCGGTCACCACCTTCGCCGCGGGCGTGCCCGAGCTGTACGAGTGGCTCGAGGAACGAGCCGACGTGGCCTTCCTCCCGGTCGACGTGGTCAACGATCCCCGAACCATCGCGGCCAACCGCAACATGGTCACCATCAACGGGGCCATCACCGTGGACCTGTGGGGTCAGATCGTGGCCGACACCATCAGCGCCGTGCAGTTTTCCGGCATCGGCGGGCACGAGGACTTCGTGTCGGGTGGGGGGCGCCAACGCGATGACCGCTCGTTGATCTGTCTTCCGTCGTGTTCGATCGTCGGGACGGCGACCGGAACCGAGCGGGTCTCACGCATCGCTGTGTCGTTGCCGCCAGGCTCGATCGTGACGACCCCCCGCCACCAGGCCGATGTGGTCATCACCGAGCAGGGCGTCGCCGAGCTGCGAGGTCTGACGGTGGGCCAACGAGCTCGCGCACTGGCCGAGATCGCCCACCCCGACTTTCGCGATCAGCTCCGCGCTGCCGCCGAACCGCTGCGCTGAGCCGACACCTCAGCCACCGAGGACGCCGCCGAGGACGACACCGCAACTCCGCCATCGGCGAACGCCGAGCGAAGCGCGCCGTAGGCGTGATACCCGCAGAACCAGCGGACCAGATCGAGCTCGATCGCGCAGAACTGCGGGCCGTGACCCGATGGATCGGACGACGCCAGGTGCGCCAACTCGTGCAGGATCGTGAGACGATCCCAGCTGCCGTCACGAAG
>JBBQLA010000079.1:0-8216 GCA_038327485.1 Acidimicrobiales bacterium | reverse complement strand
GAGCGGCGATCTCGTGCGCCAGACGCAGCGGGGCACCTCCCATGACCACGGCGAACTCCTCGCCGCCGAGGCGTCCGACCAGATCGTCGGTGCGCAGGCTGAGCTTGGCCTGATGGGCGATGGCCTTGATGGCCTCGTCACCGGTGTGGTGACCGAAGGCGTCATTGATGTTCTTGAACTGATCCGCGTCGATCACGAGCACCGACACCGGGCGGCCGATCCGGCGGCCCTTGGCGAACTCGTGCTCGGCCAGTTCGTAGAAGGAGCGGCGATTCAAGAGGTCGGTGAGCGAGTCGTGGTTCGCCATCCACTCGAGTTCTTCCTGCAGCACCGCCCGCTCGTGCATCTCGACCTCGAGCCGTTCGCGGGACCGTCGCTCCTGCAGGAACCACGAGTACTCCTCACGCCGTGAGCGAGCCAGGAGCCCGGCCGCCCACGCACCGATGCACACGATGGTGGCCAGCGTCATGATCACCTCGATGGTGAGCCGCGGCGAGCCGGCCGGTGTGGTGAGCCCCACTCCGCAGTACATCACCGTTGACAACGAGAGCACGACCGAGACCGGGACCAGTCGGTTCGGGATGAAGACGAACAGCGCCAAGACCAGCACGGCGAACTCGAGGTTGTGAGTGTTGAGCTGCTTCGACGCGACGGCGGTGACAACGAGGAAGACAGCCATCGCCAGCACCTCGACCGAGGTGACGTAGCGGGCGTCGAGGCTCCTGGCAGGTCTCGCCGCGACAAGTTGCGCCACCCCAAGCGCTGCCACTGCCACCACACAGCGGAGGATGGTGAGCACGATCGCGGTGGTGCTGAGTCCGAGGTACAAGTAGTCGGAGATCCCGAAGACCGGGAACAGGAGCCCGCCGAATCGGAGCACCGACACCAGTTGGCGGGAGTCGCGATCCAGCCGAGCGGTGCGGAAGTCCATCTCGACGGTGGCGTCCTCGAACTCTCCCGACACGACTCGGATGCGGGGCGCCACGTCAGGCAACGCGCTCGGCTCCGGGGGTTCGTCCATTGCTCGTGCATCGACACATCGCTGACATGGCTTGAAAAGCCGACAGAGTTGCCGACTCATACCGATACGAACCAACTCGTCACCATGACCTCCACCACCCCGATCCCGCCGGCCCGCGGTCGCAACTTCGACGGACCCCCGTCGACTGCCTCCTCGGTGTCGTCCTCCAACTCTCGGACGACGGCTGCCATCGGACTCGACGAGATGATCGGGGCACTCCGTTCGCTGCCGCATGGGGGCATCGACGACACGGCCCGGCGGCTCGCGCTGCCACCTCGGGTTCGCGGCACCATCTCCCCACTGATCATGTCGTTGCGGTGGTCGGCCGCGATGTTCGGAATGATCTTCGGCACCAAGGCGGCGTTGGGAGGCGACCTCGACGTCGTCATCACGCTCACGTTGGCCCTGTTCCTCACCTCATGGCGCACCACGCTCCCGATCCGACTGGGATCCAGCGATGTGTTGGACCGCGTTGTCGCCCTGACGGACACCGTCTTCTTGGCCGTGGCGGTCGGGTGGTCGGGTGGTCCGAGCAGCCCGTTCGTCTTCTGTGTGATGACCGCTGTGGCCGTCGCCGCATTCGGCTGGGGCTACGTCTCGGGGATCGCCGCGCTGGCAGCGGCGTGGGCCGGCATGGTGATCGGGGTGGGACTGCACGGCCACCTGCTTCACCTCTCGACCGGCACCTCGCTCGGCGCCGCCGGGGGGTTGTTCATCGCCGCCCTGCTCCCCGCGCTCATCCGCTCGTCGCTGCTCGAGAACGAATCCGACCGAATCCTCACAGCAGGGCGACTCGACGCACTGAGCGAAACCAATGACCTACTCACCATGCTGAACGCAGTCGCCCGGACGCTTCCCACCTCGCTCAACCTGCGCGACGCGGTCGACACTGCCCGCGAGCAGATCACCGTCACGTTCCACCCGAGCGTCATCTGTCTCATCGAGTACGACGAGACCAGCGACGAGTGGGTTCCCAAGCTCGCCGAAGGGTGTGTGCTGCGGCCGATGAGCCACAGCAGCGAGTTGCCGGCAGCACTCCGATCGGTGATCGACCTCGACGAACTGCGTGTCGTGCCCAACCTCCGGGCGGCACGGCACGGCGGCATCTCGACCGGCTCCGGCAGTGGCATCTACGCCCGGCTGGTGGCTCGTGGCCGCACCGTCGGCCTGCTCGGCCTCGAGCATCCGCTGCCTGGCCATTTCACTGACCGCGACGTACGACTGCTCAAGGGCTTCGCCGAGTTGTTGGCGTTGTCGCTCGACAACGCCCGCTGGTTCGGTCGGCTCCGATCGTTGGGCGCAGAGGAGGAGCGCTCCCGCATCGCACGGGACCTCCACGATCGACTCGGCCAGTGGCTGACCTACATCAGTTTCGAGCTCGAACGGATCATCTCGACAGATGGTGCGCCGTCGCCCGAGCTCTCCCGTCTGTACAGCGATGTACAGACGGCTCTCGACGAGCTCCGCGACACGCTCCGGCAGCTCCGCAGCGGTGTCTCGTCTGAACGATCCCTCGCCAAGGTCGGCCGGGATGTCGTCGAGCGATTCGTCGAACGAACCGATATCGAGACCAACTGGGTCGTGGTCGATCCTGCGGCGTCGATGTCGGTGCCGATCGAGAACGAACTCCTTCGCATCCTCCAGGAGTCGCTCAACAACACTGACAAGCACGCCAAAGCGAGCCGCGTCGACATCAAGTGGGACGTGCGCAACGGTTCTGGCGTCCTCACGATCAGCGACGACGGCGTCGGCTTCGACGCAGCGCAGGGCGTACGCGACACGGCCTACGGCCTCGTCGGCATGAGAGAACGCGCTGACACCGTCGGTGCTCGCCTCACCATCAACAGCAAAATCGGCGAGGGGACGACGATCATCGTCTCCACGGGGACCTCGCCGGGCACCAAGGAGACCTGATGATCCGAATCCTCCTCGCAGACGACCACAAGATCCTGAGAGAAGGGATTCGCCGCGGCCTCGAGGCCGCGGGCGAAGAAGTGGTGGGAGAAGCGTCCAACGGCGAGGAGGCCGTGGCCATGGCCCGCGCCACGGCCCCCGACGTGGTGCTCATGGACCTCTCCATGCCGATTCTCGACGGCGTCATGGCGACGCAGCGGATCTGCGATGAGATGCCTGGCACTCGAGTGGTCGTGCTCACGATGCACGACGATGCCAACCGCACCCGCGCCGCCATCTCTGCCGGGGCCGTCGGGTACCTGACCAAGGGCACGTCGTTCACCCAGGTCCTCGAGACCATTCGCGCCGCAGCCGCCGGCGAGACGGTGTTGTCACCGCAGCTGGCGGTTTCGATGCTGGAGGCGGCCCGCGCCGCAGCCGAGCGGGATGAGCTCCTGAGCGCTCGACAGGTCGAGATCCTTCAAAAGATCGCCAACGGCCTCGGCACCAAGCAGGTCGCTCGCGACCTCGGGATCACCCAGAAGACCGTTCACAACCACCTCAACGCCATCTACCGCCGGCTGGACACCCAGAGCCTCACGCAAGCCGTGCTGTCGGCTGTTCGGCTGGGCATCATCGACCTCGATCGAACCAACGACGACGCCTGAGCAGGTTCGCCCATCCTGTTGGTCGTAGATCGCGACCGATAGTGGCAGCAACCTGATCACTTCCTCCCCATGACCGCATTCGCCCGCATCCTCACCAGCATCATCACCAAGGTCACGTCCTTTCGCGTGATCGTGGCAGTCGTGACCTCGTCGGCAGTGACCGCCTCGGTCGCCGGCCCGCTGGCGTACCAGGCCGTCGAGGCTCGCAATGCCGAACCGCCACCCACGACGATCGTGACCACAGTGACGGCACCGGAAGTGCGGTCCACCACATCGGCCGGCCCCATCGCCGAGACACCGACCACGACCACGTCCACGACGACCACCACGACGACCACTACGGCCACCCCGATCAGTACCGCTGCGCCGACAACGACGCTGGCACCCGCCACCACCCGGCGAGCGCGGGTCACCGGCGTGTACGTCTCTGCCGGCGACTCGACCGACGGCGCAGCCCTCCTCGACGGCTCCCGGGTCACCGGCCAGGTGTACGTCTATGGGCAGCTCGACGGCGCCGCCGCCGTCAGCTGGTTCCTCGACGATCCGACCGGCGCCAGTGCGCCGCTGAGCGCTGACGCCGCTCCGGGCCTCCAGCTCTATCCGGGTTCGCCGGCGCCGCCGTTCGACACCACGAAGCTCAGCATCGGCCTCCACACGCTGCTCGCCAGGCTCACACTCTCCAACGGGACCGTCACCGATCGGGTCGCAACCTTTGAGGTCGCTGCGGGCAAGTGACGTAGATTCGGCCAAATGACCGAGCCGATCGCCGAAGCGAAACGCCGCCGCACCTTCGCGATCATCAGCCACCCCGACGCCGGCAAGACCACGCTGACCGAGAAGTTCCTCCTGTACGGGGGCGCGTTGGCCAAGGAGGCGGGAGCGGTCAAGGCTCGCTCGGATCGCCGGTCGGCCACGTCGGACTGGATGGCACTCGAACAGCAGCGCGGGATCTCGATCACCTCGACGGTGCTGCAGTTTCCTTACCGAGACTGCGTGGTGAACCTGCTCGACACCCCAGGCCACCGTGACTTCTCCGAGGACACCTATCGGGTGTTGACCGCGGCGGACACCGCCATCATGGTGCTCGACGCAGCCAAGGGCATCGAGCCCCAGACGCTCAAGCTGTTCGAGGTCTGCCGCGACCGCGGGCTTCCGTTGCTCACGTTCATCAACAAGTGGGACCGGCCTGGCCGTGACGGGATCGAGCTGCTCGACGAGATCGAGGCCAAGATCGGTGTCACTCCCACCCCGGTGACATGGCCGGTCGGGTTCGCCGGCGACTTCCGCGGGGTCATCGACTGCCGCGACTCCACCTTCACCCGGTTCACCCGCACCGCACGCGGGGCGACGATGGCTCCCGAGGAACTCGTCGATCACGAGCGCGCCGAGGCCGAAGAGGGAGCGGCGTGGACCACCGCACTGGAAGAGGTCGAACTGCTGGGCGGAGGCGGTTCGGGACTCGACGTCGACGACTTCCTGGCCGGCCGCTCGACCCCGCTGTTCGTGGGGTCGGCCATGACCAACTTCGGTGTCGGCAAGTTGCTCGACGCGGTCATCGATCTCGCGCCTGCGCCGACGGCCCGCCCCGACGTCGAGGGAAAGCCGCGTGAGATCGACTCGCCGTTCAGCGGATTCGTGTTCAAGGTCCAGGCCAACATGGATCCGTCGCATCGCGATCGCATCGCCTTCATCCGGGTGTGCTCGGGCAAGTTCGAGCGGGGCATGGTCGTCACGCACGAACGCACCGGCAAGCCGTTCGCCACCAAGTACGCGCACCAGGTGTTCGGCCAGGAGCGCGAGACCGTCGACGAGGCATTCCCCGGCGATGTCGTCGGGCTCGTCAACGCCACCGACGTGCGGGTCGGCGACTCGTTGTTCGACCGCGAACACGTACAGTTCCCCCCGATCCCGACGTTCGCCCCCGAGTTCTTCTCGGTGGCACGGGTACTCGACACCGGCCGTTTCAAGCAGTTCCGAAAAGGCATCGCCCAACTCGACGAGGAGGGCGTGGTGCAGGTGCTGCGCGATCGCGACCTCGGCGACCAGGCGCCGCTGCTCGCAGCCGTCGGGCCGATGCAGTTCGAGGTCGTCGCCTACCGACTCGAAACCGAGTTCGGAGCCAAGGCCGAGCTGAACCCGACGAATTACCAAGTGGCCCGGCGCACCGACGAGGCCAGCCGGGACCGCCTGCGCAGCATGCGTGGCGTCAACGTGTTCGACCGCAGCGACGGTGCGCTCATCGCGCTGTTCGAGAGCAGCTACTGGCTGGATCGGGTGATCGCAGATGAGCCGGAGCTGACGCTCGAGCGCCTGGTCGCCGAAGGTGACCTTCGCCGATGACAGACTGATTGCCGACCGAGCTGGAAGGCGGTGGGTGATGGGTGACGAGACCGGCGAGGTGAAAATCCTCGCAGACGTCGCCGGAGAAGTGGCCGGGCCGGTGGCGCTGGTACCTCGATCATCACGACCCGCGATGCACGGAGCGGCGCCAAGCCGGGATGATTTTCGGCGAGCTCGGCGCTCGCGGCGCTGGCGATTCCGGGCCACGGTTGCCTGCGTGATGGTGGGAGTGTTCCTGGTGGTCGTCAGCCTCGTGTTCGTGCTGGCGCAGCCGACCTCGGAGATCGATCCGCCGGTTGTCGCCGGCGAGACCACCATTCGTGGAACCACCGCGCTGCCGGCCACAGATGTGTCGACCACGACCGCCGCTGCCGGACCGGAGACGACCGTGCGGGGCGAACAGCCCGATGTGTCAGTGAAGTAGCCCCACCCGGTAGCGTGACCACACCTTTCGGGGGGCGTAGCTCAGTTGGCTAGAGCACCTGCTTTGCAAGCAGGGGGTCGTGGGTTCGATTCCCATCGCCTCCACTCCGTGGAACCCTTGAAATCACTGGGGTTCCGGGGTCAGCCTCGAACGGAGAGGTCACCGAATCCGGCCAGGTGTAGCCATTGGTGTAGCCATTTGGCCGATCGGGAGCCCTGACTCGTTGGCCGGTGCCGTCAGCCGCTTCCCGTTTGCGTCGCGGCGGCGGAGTCACCGGGGTCGCTGAGGTGCCGTTCGAGAAGCTTCATGGCGTCGAGCTGCGCACGCGGTCGCACCTGGTTGTAGACCTCGGCGGTCATCCGAATGGTGGAGTGTCCGACGATGTTCGCCGCCACCTCGATGGGGATCCCCGCTTCGGCCATCAGGGTGACCGCCGTCCGCCGGGCGGCATGCATTGGCCTCGGGTCGATGCCGGCGAGTTTGAGTTGCCGGTGCCACCATCGAAGCGCGTTGCGCGGGTCGATCGGCAGACCGAGTTCGGTGAGGAACACAAAGCCGGTGTCGTGCCACAGTTCGCCGGCCGCTTCGCGTTCGCGCTCCTGGTCCGCTCGATGAGTCGTCAGCGCTGAGACGAGATGGTCGAGCAAGGGGACTGTTCGGTCCGACGACTTCGTCTTCGGAGGGTCGACATAGAGACCGATCGACTTCGAGCGCTTCAGCGTCCCAGCGATGCGGAGGGTGGCTGCGTCGAGATCAACGTTTGACCACCGCAGCGCGAGGACCTCGCCGCGGCGAGCACCGAGCCAGATCAGGAGTTGGATCATTCCAGCGAGCCGGTCCCCTTCGACAGAACCGAGGAGAGTCCGCGCCTCCTGCACACTGAGCGTGTCATCGGGTCGAGCGGTGACCCGAGGGTTGTCGACCAGAGCTGCGACGTTGCGCGTGACGAGCTCGTATCGGAGTGCCTTGTTCAGCGCACCCGACAACACGGTCCGCGCTTGTCGTCGGGTCCAGCCCGACAGACCGCGGCGTTCGAGAGCACGGAGCATCGACTGAACGTCATGGGGACCGAGCTTCGCCAACGGAATCGAGCCAAGCGATGGGAGTAGATAGGCGTCAACCACGTTCCGGTAGCCGTCGAGCGTCGAATCACGGACTGTTCCTGGCACGATGTCGGAGAGCCACCATTGGAGCCACTCCCCCGTCGTGCGGCGTTGGTCGGGCACGGGCACGTTGCGATCGACGTCAGCTTGGACGGACCGAAGCTTCTGGAGTGCCTCACGCTTTGTCGCCGCGCGCCGAGCGACACGTCGACGCTTCCCATCGCCCCCGACAATCTCGAGGGTGGCGCACCACCGTCCCGACAACTCTTGGTAGATCGAGCCTTCGCCGTATCGTCGCGTCATCGCCGAGCCTCATCGTCCCGTGGACGGGACGCTCGAGACCGCTTGGCGGTGATCACTCGGCGGCGTTGTCAGTCCCGGTGAGCCAGGCCAGGAAGCTGGCAGTCGGGATGAGGATGCGTCGTCCGAGTCGTCGGGACGGTAGTTCACCGTTGGCGATGGCCGCGTAGACCGTCTTGCGGTCGAGGCCGAGGAGTTCGGCGACCTGGTCGACAGTCAGGATCGTGTGGGTCGCTGGGGTCGGTAGTTCCGTGAGGTGTGTTCGCATACCTCCCTAAGCGCGCCGGAACCGTCTCGCCCCCGAATTTCTTCGCCCCCTCTCAGAGTCCGAGACCGACGTCGAGTTCGGTGTCGATGCCGTGGTCGATGCCGAGTTGTTGGGCGTGGCTGTGTTCGAGCGAGTGGGTGAGCACGTCGAGGGGATCGCGTCCGGCGCGGAGGTGTGCGGGGATGTGGGCTTCGGGGTC
>JBBQLA010000078.1:0-8285 GCA_038327485.1 Acidimicrobiales bacterium | reverse complement strand
CGCTATGAACTCCTCGACCACCGAGTCACGGCCCGCCGCGTGGGCGACTCCCAGCAGTTCCACCAGGCGCTGGCTGTCACCGGCCGACTGCACGTGGCGGCTGGCGTCGCCCATCTCCGGCTTGACCACCACCGGGAATCGCGCTGCTCGGACGACATCCTCCACGCCGGTTTCGTCGTCGGCTTCGACCCGCCACGAACGCGGTCCCCCGAGGCCGGCGTTCTCGAACGCCCGACGCTGGTGGAACTTGTCCAGCACCCGTCCCGCAGCCGCCGGCGACATCCCGGCGAGACCGAGCCGACCCGCCAGGTCGGCGGCCAACGCCACCCGCCGGTCGGAGAACGCCACGATGCCGTCGGGATGAAGCGCCGCCAGCGCGGCGGCGGCCTCGTCGACGGTCACGTCGGTGATGTCGATCATCGTGCCCAATCGTCCGAGCAGCCGATCCACTGGGCCGACGTGGCTGAGCCTGGTGTCGATCAGCCAGATGAGATCGCACAGATCACTGACCGCTTCGTGGAGTTGCAGCGGAGCGATCGCCGCACCATCGAAGGCGACCGCGAGACGAGGTCGTCGCGCGAGCCCCGGTTCCATCCGGACGAGGGTAGCTAGTGATGGTGACCCGGATTTCCGGAGCGATGACACACTGTTGAACGAACGTTCACTCAGGCGTACTGTGTCTGAGGTGACCGACACCCAGATCTCCGAGTTCGCCGACACCGACTTCTGCGAACCCCGCGTCTTCGACCATCCGCACGAGCTGTTCCGGTGGCTGCGAGGCCTCGATCATCTGCATCACGACGCTGCCAACGACTTCTACGTCGCGGCTCGCCACGAGGACGTCTTCACCCTCAGCCGCGACGAGGAGACGTACTGCTCCAAGTTCGGAGTGCGACCCAAGATCGCCGGCGACATGTCGATCATCACGCTCGACGGCGAGGAGCACACTCGCCAGCGTCGCCTGATCAACAAGGGCTTCACTCCGCGCCGGGTGCGTGACCTCATCCCCCACGTCCGCACCATGGCCAACGACATCATCAGCGAGTTGGCGGACCGCGGCGACATCGACTTCGTTGCGGACTTCGCCATCCACGTGCCGCTCATCATCATCTGCGAGATGCTCGGTCTCGACCCCGAGCAGCGGCTGCACATGTACGGATGGTCCGACGCCATGATGGCGGGCGACGGCCACACCGAGGGCGACGACCCGATCCTGCTGGCTGCGGCCGAAGCTTTCGGCGAGTTCTGCGTGATGACCATCGGCCTCATCGAGGAGCGCCGCCAGAACCCCCAGGACGACCTCATCTCGATCCTGACCCAAGCATTCGACGACGGCGGGCTGGCCAAGGAGCACCGGGCCTACCAAGGCCTGTCCGAGGAGCGCGTCGCCGAGATGCACGCCGAGGAGCGCCTCCAGGACGACGAACTGCTGGCCTTCCTGACCGTGCTGTTGGTGGCCGGCAACGAGACCACCCGCAACGCCATCACCGGTGGCCTGCACGCGCTGTCGCTCTTTCCCGAACAGAAGAAGCTGCTGCTCGACCACCTTGACGACGAGGTGTTCATGGAGACCGCCGTCGACGAGATCGTCCGATACGTGACGCCCGTGATGGGATTCATCCGCACCGTGACAGTCGAGCACACGTACCACAACACCGATCTGAAGGTCGGCGACCGGGTGCTCATGTTGTACGGGTCGGCCAACCGTGACGAGAACGTCTTCGATCATCCCGACGAGCTCGACATCACCCGCAACCCCAATCCGCACCTCGGGTTCGGCATCGGCCCGCACTACTGCCTCGGCGCCAACCTCGCCCGCATGGAGCTCAAGGTCGTGTTCCAGGAGCTGTTCACCCGACTCCCCGACATCACCGTGCCCGAGGGTGTGGCCCCGAGCCGCGGCGATTCGACGCTCGTGCTGGCCCTGAACCACCTCCCGGCGACCTTCACCGCCTGTCCTGTTGCTCACTGAACCCGTGACGACCGTCCGGTGACCACCGAACTTCGAGAGCGAATCCTCGACACCGCCCTCGGACTCATGTCCGAGCAAGGGTCAACGGGCACCTCCATGCGACAGCTGGCCAAGGCTTGCGACGTGCAGGTGGCGGCGCTGTACCACTACTTCGATTCCAAGGACGCGCTGCTGACCGCGGTCATCGCCGAGCGGAACTACAGCGGCCGCCTGGCCGAGCCGTTGCAGATCGACCGCGACGCTCCGGTCGATGAGCGACTCGTCACGTTGTTCGGATCGCTGTGGGACGGTGCGATCGAGGAAGAGGCCGTGTGGCGATTGCTGCTGGGCGAGGGCATTCGCTCCGAGCCGGCAGCTATCGAGGTCGGCCACTCGCTGCTCATCGCGGTGCGAGCGGGGGTACGCGCCTGGGTGACGGAATGGGTGCCCGAGCTCGAGCATCCCGATGCTGTCTCCGATGCCGTGATCGCCCAGATGTTCCTGGGCTTCCTGCGCTATATGTTCGAGCCCGACACCGACCCTGCGGCCATCGGACGCGAGGCGGCCGAATCGCTTCGCCTCGTGGTCGTCCGCTGACGCTCCCGTTCGCCAATCAGTCAGGCCACCGGGAAATGGCACGCCACGGAGTGGGCGTCGTCGTCGAGTTCGGGGACCTCGGTGCGGCATCGCTCATGGTCGGCCACCACGTCGGGACCGGCCGGACACCGCAGATGGAAGCTGCACCCTGACGGGCGATCGGCCACATCGGAGGGATCGCCGCGTAACACGATCCGGGTGCCGGAACGACCGCCGAGGCGAGGGACCGCGTCGATGAGCGCCGCCGTGTAGTGATGCCGCGGCGCCGCGAACATCTCCGACGCCGGCCCGATCTCCTTGATGCTGCCCAGCTCCATCACGGCGATCCGGTCGCACAGGTATCGCATCACGGCCAGGTCGTGCGAGATGGCCAGATAGGTGAGCCCGAGCTCGGAGCGAAGCTCGCGCAGCAGGTTGAGGACCGTGGCCTGAACCGACACGTCGAGTGAGGCGGTCGGCTCGTCGAGCAGGATCACCCGAGGCTCGACTGCCAATGAGCGGGCAATCGCCACCCGTTGGCGCTGACCTCCCGACAACTCGAACGGGAAGCGATCTGTGAATCGTGGCGACAGGCCCACGAGGTCGAGCAGCCGAGCGATCTCGGCGTCGAGGTCGGGTCCGTTGAACTTGCGGCGGACGCTCACCGCCTCGGCCAACGCGTCACCGACCGCCATCCGCGGATGCAGCGACGCATTGGGATCCTGGAACACCATCTGCACGGTGGTGCGGACTCGCGCCAGATCGGCGCCGCGTGCGTTGGTCACGTCTCGTCCGGCCAACGCAATGCGTCCGCCGGTGCTGGCCACCAGCCCGACAATGGCGCGCGCCACCGTCGACTTTCCTGAACCGGACTCGCCGACCAGGCCGAGCGATCCACCCTCGGGGATCGTGAGGTCAACCCGCTGCACCACGTCAGCTGGGCTGCCCGGATATCGGATCGACACTTGATCGAGCTGCAACATCGTCGGCGCCGACTCGGTCATGTCGCCACCCAACAGGCCACGCCGTTCACCAGCACCGGCGTCTCGATGAGACACCGGTCGGTCACCGACGGGCATCTGGCCGCGAACGCACACCCGGCGGGGAGTTGTCCGGGATCAGGCGGCACACCGTCGATGGCCGTGAGCGGCCGAGACAGGTCGGCCTCGAGCGTGGGAACCGAACCGATGAGCGCACGGGTGTAGGGATGTCTCGCGTGCTCGGCCAGATGGTCCGCCGCGAGTTCCTCGACGATCTTGCCCGCGTACATCACCACCACGCGGTGGCAGACCTCCGACACCAGCGCGATGTTGTGGCTCACCAACAACACGGCAGTGCCCTCCTGCTGGTTCAGCTCCGCGATGAGCGCCATCACATCGGCTTGCACGGTCACGTCGAGGGCGGTTGTCGGTTCGTCGGCCACGATCAGCATCGGCGTCGTCATCAGGCCCATGGCGATCATTGTCCGTTGGCGCATGCCGCCGGAGAACTCGTGGGGATGGTCGTCCACCCGTCGCTCGGGCGCGGCGATCCGCACTCGTCGGAGCCGATCGATGGCATCGTCGCGCGCCTCGGACCGAGACCGACGACCCCACTGCCGTGCTGTGTCGGCCAGCTGCGCCCCCACCCGACGAGCCGGGTTCAACGATGACATCGGATCCTGGAAGACCACTCCGATCTTGCCGCCAAATGCCGTGGCGCGTGCCGATCGCGATGCCGCCAACAGGTCGATTCCCCTGAACCTCCACACCGACGCGTCGCGGCTCGCGCCCGCCGGGAGCAGATCGGTGGCAGCCATGGCCGTGAGTGTCTTACCTGAACCCGACTCGCCCACCACGCCCACGATCTCGCCCGGCTCGACCCGAAGCGACACGCCGTGGACGACCGTCGTGCGGTGCTTCCCCGTTCCGAACGAGACCTCCAGGTCGCTGATCTCCAACGCAGCGTCGGTCATGTCGCCGACTCGGTCTGCGTTTGCCTCGTCGGCTCCACCCGCGGAGTGAGGCGACGCAGCGTGAGTCGGGGATTGAAGATGCGGGCGAGCCCGTCTCCGAACCACCCGAACGCCAGCCCAGCGATGGCGATGGCAAACGCCGGGCCCAGCGCGCCCGCCGGCGCTGCGCTGAAGTTCTTGACCCCTTGGTCGAGTAGGACCCCCCAGTCGATACTGAACCGTTCCTGCGCTCCCACCAGCGGCTGCACTCCGAGGCCGAGAAAGCTGAGAGCGGAGATGGCAATGAGGCACTGACCGAACGTCGAGAAGATCGCCACCACCAGCTGGTCGATGATGTTGGACAGCACGTAGCGAGTCGTGAGCCGCCGGCGTGACAGGCCGAGCAGGCGACCAGCGGACACGAAGTCCTGCGATGCCACTGCGGCGGCGGACGTGAGGGTGAGGCGGGCAAAGAACGGCGCGAACGACAAGCCGACCGCGATCATCGCCGCGCCGGCACCGCGCTCCAACACGGTGATCACCAGCACCGAGAGCAGGATCGAGGGGAACCCGAGCCATGTGTCGATGACCGTGGCGCCGATGCGTTGCACCCGACCACCGACCGACGCCACACCGGCACCGAGCAACACCCCGAGGACCGAAGCGATCGCCACCGACCCCGTGGCCAGCAACAGTGACAAGCGGGTGCCGACCAACGTGCGGGCGAACAGGTCACGCCCAGATCCGTCAGTGCCCAAGAAGTGGCTGCCCGTGGTGGGCGAGTACAGGTGGAGGTAATCGGTGGCGGTGGCCTTGTCACCCCACACTGACGGCCCGATGGCGGCGACCACGACGAGCACGCCCAGCAGCACCAACCCGGCGATGCCGGTCGGAGTGCCGGCGAAGGCGCGGATCCTCGATCGCTTGCGGCGGGTCATGTCGCCACCATCGTCCGGGGGTCGATCGCAGCCAAGGTCAGATCGACGACCGTGTTGACCACGACGACGGCGAAGCCGAACAACAGCGAGATGGCCGAGACCAGCGGGTAATCACCGATCTGCACGGCGTTGATCAGCGTCGAGCCCAATCCGTTGCGACCGAAGATTCCTTCGACCACGACGGCGCCACCGAGCAGCGAGGCGAACAGCACCCCCGCGATGGTGAGCGCCGGGGTCAGCACATTGGGCAAGACGTCGCGTCCGTAGAGGCGGCGAACCGACAGCCACTTGCTCCGCGCTGTCCGCACGTAGTCCTGGTTCAGCACGTCGAGGGTGTCGATCCGGACCACGCGAGCCAGCAGGAAGGCCGGACCGACGCCCAGCACCAGCGAAGGGAGAACGTCGTCCAGCAGCGACCCGTCAGGGATGCGAGGGAAGATCGACCACATGTTCACGAAGAAGTAGATGCCGACCACGGCGACCACGTAGGGCGGGATGGACCCGATGAAGCCGCTCAGCCCGCTGAAAACGGTCTCGAGCCAGCGACGGCGACCGTTGGTCAACGCTCCGATGATCACGCCCAACGGCACGCCGACGACCAGCATCACGATCGTGCCGCCGGCGGCCAACCGCAGCGTCGAACCGATGCGATCGCCGATCACACTGCGAACTTCCTGATTTGTCTGGAACGACCGGCCGAAGTCGAAGGTCATCCCGTCCCGGAGATTCTCGAAGTACTGCACGACCAGCGGTCGGTCGAGGTGGAGATCGCGGTGAGCGCGAGCCAGCGCCTTGGCCTGCTCGGCGGGCGTCCGGTCGGTGGTCATGCCGATGATCTTCTGGGCCGGATCGCCGGGCACGAGTCGGACCGCCGCGAAGGTCGCCGTCAACAGCACCAGCGAGACGACCACCACTCGAATGAGGCGCCGCAGGATGAACCGACCCCAGTTGGTCACTTCGAACGGATGGAGAACGGGTCGATCTTGAAGAACCTCGAGTTGAAGGTCACGCCATGCCCGAACCAGTAGTTGGTCGGCTGATCCATCGGCAGCACGTTGGCGTTGGACAGCACCGACTTCTCGGCCTTCTGCCAGGTGGTGCAGCGCCCAGACGGATCGGTCGTCGGGTCGGTAGAGAGCGCCTGCTTCGAGAGCTCGTCGAACTCCTTGTTGGAGATCTGGCCGAAGTTGGCGCCAGTGCCCGTGCCGATCTGGTTGAACCAGAGCGACGGCAACGGGGTCGAGTCGGTGAACGGGAACGAGCCCAGGTCGTACTGATCCTGGAGCAACTTCACGATCGACTCGGAGTAGGTGCCGACGAAGAGGTTGACATCGAAGCCGCCCTTCTCCAGCGAATCTGCGATGAACTGCGGGATCTGCCCCTGGGTGTTGTTGCCGACCACGTTCAGCCTCAACTTCGAGCCGTCGGGTTTGGTGCGCTTGCCGTCAGCACCCTTCTTGTAGCCGGCAGCATCGAGGAAGGTTGCAGCCGCCGCCGGGTCGTACTTGGGTGCGTTGGCCGCAGCCTTGGGGTCGTAGCAATCAACGTTGGGGGTGAACAAGGTGCGACGGGAGGTTCCCATTCCCTGCGTCTCAGCGGCACCGCCCTGCTCGCTGTCCATCAGCATCGAGAGGCCCTGCCGCAACTTCACGTCAGCGGTGGCCGCTCCGGCCTTCTGCATGAACAGCACGGCGTTGCTGCCGTAACCCTGCGCCGGCACTGCGACCAGAGAGGTATCGGCCTGGAGCTTTCGGGCGTCGGTCGACTGGATTCCTGCGATGTCGATGGTGCCCTTCGAGACCAGGTCCGCGGCCGTCGCGTCGTTGGTGATGACCTTGAGGGTGACCTTCTTGGGCAGGTCGGCTGCGGTCGTCCCTTCCGGGAAACTCGCGTAGTCCGAGCGCAGTTCGAGCCGGTATTCGTCGCCTCGCGTTTCGCTGACCAACTTGTAAGGACCCGATCCAGCCGGGGTCTCCTTGAGCTTGTCGGTGTCGTCCATACCGGATGGGCAGACGATGTAACCGGTGTTGGCGAGACCCGTCAGCATGTCGTTGTTGGGCGAGTTGGTCTCAATGGTGACCGTCTTCGCGACGTTGTCACCCACGACCGATTTCATCCCCTCGGGACCGAACACACGAGTTCGGCCGAGGCTGCCGGGGTCGGTTCCGAAGCGGTGATACGACTTGGCGACGGCGATGGCGTCGAGTGGAGTGCCGTCGGCGCAAGTCAACCCGTCGCGGATGTGGAAGACGCCCTTCGACGGCGTGACCTCCCACGACGTCGCCGCGTTGGGAACGATCTTTCCGTCGAGATCGCGCCGGACCATGGTGTCGTAGAGGAACAAGAAGGCCTGCTGAGAGCCGAAGTCGCCGAGCGACGTCGTCGGATCGAACGAATCGATGTCGAGGCGGATGGCGATGGTCACCGCTGCCGGCGCGGCACCACTGCCCTTCGGTCCAACGCCGGTGATCTCTTTCGAGGTGGTGCCGCTGGTCCCGTTCGAACCCGAGGGGGTCTTGGCCGAGTCGTCACCGCCGCACGACACTGCCAGGAGAGAAAAACACAACAGCAGCGCAACGAGACGCGTCGGACGAGGCATCTTGCAACGATAAACCGTTCCGCGGTCGTTGCGGTGCAACCGTTTTCAGTTGGAGCCGACCGGCACGTCGGCCTCGAAGATCGGGAGGCAGCTCGAGATGGGCACGGCGACCATCGTGCGCGGAAGCCGCGGGATTCGGCCGATCGTCGGCCCATTCGGAACCTTGAAGTACTTGATCGGCGTCTTGAGGAAGTCCGAATACTTCGCCGGTGCTCCGCCGGGGAGGTTCGACAGCGCGGCGGCATGGTAGGCGGTGATGAGCGATGCTCGCTCGGTCACGCACTCCTG
>JBBQLA010000077.1:0-8321 GCA_038327485.1 Acidimicrobiales bacterium | reverse complement strand
GGTGGGCCGTCGCGATGAACCTCACGCATCGCTCCGGTCTGCGCTGGGGCGAACTGACCGCGCTGCAGGCCGGCGACATCGAGTTCGAACCGGCTCGAGTTGTTCACGTGCGCCGCGCTGTCGAGCAGGGCACGCGTGGATCTGCGGCCCTCAAGGTGCCGAAGAACGGGAAGGTGCGCACCTCGATCTTCCCGAAGAGCCTCGCGGCCGACCTGCGCGACCTCGTCTGCGAGACCGAAGCGCGCGGCGGGTCCGACGCGTTCCTCTTCCCCGCCGCGCGTGGGGGGATCATGGGGCGAAGCAACTTCCAACAGCTCTGGGCGCGAGCCGCCGACGCGGCCGGCTGGCCGATGACGACGCCGCTGACGCGAAGCGCCGGGTACGGCGAAAAGAACAAGGGCTGGCGCTGGACCGGCGCCGCACGATGGTCGCCTCACGACCTCCGCCACGTCGCCGCCTGCTGGATGCTCTTCGACGTCGGCCTCGACCCGGCCATCGTCGCCGACAAGCTCGGCCATGCCGACCCGGCCTTCACCATCAAGCGGTACATCGGCATACGCGGCGACGCCGACGCAACGGCAACCCGCCTCACCGACGACTGGTAGATGCTCGGGCCGGGGACGGCGCCGACAGTCGGGTTGTGAGTCAGACGAGGCGCATCCCAGCCCAGCCCCTGGCTCCAACGATGTCGCGACCCCCGCTCGCGATCTTCGCTCGCAGACCCTCGAGGTCGACGGGACCCCAGCAGTCGATCGTGCCGTCGGCGTAGACGAACAGCTGAGTGAGGAAGTCGCGGCCGCTGCGGATGAAGAGTTGCCGCCAGGTTCCCGGGATGGTCCCTCCGTCCACGACCCGGTTCGTCCGGTTCTTCCGGATCACCGGGGCCACGAAACCCGAGGGTTCGAGCTCGACGGGTGAGGTTGGATGCGTTGACGCCTCGGAGGTTGAACAGGCCAGCGCCGCGCGAGGTTCACGGCGCGAGTGGTCCACCACAGCCGCGGTGAGGGCAGCGCAGCGTGCCGGCCGCGAGCGCCTAGTCGGCGGCGGACAAGTCGGCGAGCAACAACAAGAGCGAGCATCACCTCAGTGTCGGCGAACACAGTGATCGCCGGGGAGGGCGAGTTCGTGTTGCACCCTGCCCCGCGTTGGCGCCGCGCGCCAGCGGTGCTCATCGACGATGTCGCACTCATGCACAAGGGCCCACGCCACGGTGAGGATCAACCGTGCTCATCTTCGGTGGCGCAAAACCCCTCGCGCGTGGTCATTCACGGTGGCGTCTAACACGCGACCCCCGACGAGGCACCTTTCTGCCCGGACGATGACATCCCGGCACGCGCGGATGGCGATTGGCCGCCCGCGCTGGCCTGGCTGATGGACCAGGAACTGCCCGAGGAGGTGCTCGATATGTACGCCGAGCAGATGGAAACCACGTACAACGGCGTGTATGCGGAGATCTCGATCGAGCACCAGGATGCGGTGTTGACCCTGCTCTCGGCGGCGGGCTACGTGGTGACCGAGGACGGGCGACTCAGCGAACTCGCAGACCGCGGGTACTGATCGACGCCATCTGCGCCGCCCGCTGAACTCAGCACGAAGTCCCGTTTCATGACCCGTCAAGCAAGAAGTAGTCCTGAAGGCCGTCCATCTCGGCGTTCCGCTCCGCCCAATTCGGGTAGCGGTGCTCGCGCTCGCGGAAATCGCCGCGATGACCAATCTCGACTCCGAGCTCGTGATGGAGCAGCTCGTGATAGATCAGGAGCTTCATTGCCTCCTTGCTGATCGATCGCGTCCGGAGCACGCAGTTGATGGTGATGCGCGTGCTCCTCGAGTCGTACTGCCCCCAGTAGTGGCGAATCCGCCGCGCACTCCACCCGATCAGTGGTGCAGGTCTGGTGAGGATCATCTGCTCGCGCACTTCGTCGACAAGCGCCTCCAGATCCCAGTCGCCCGGCTCGAGAGGCTTCTTGAGCTCTGCGAACAGGTCTGCCGGTACCCACTCGTCGAGGCCGCCACCGTCGATCTTCAGATCCTCGACGTGGCGGCGGACGGCACGGATGTACGCGCCCCGATCGGAGAAGACATCTCGGGCCTGGGTCTGGTCCCAGATGTCCCCTGCGTACGCGATGTCGTCGAGCACACCGTCTTTCACGATGCGCGCCGCCACCAGCTGCGGCAAGTACCGATCGCGCTGTGCGAACTCCACGAACGGAGGGTCGCGGTCGAACTCGACCCGGTAGCGAGCGACAGCCTCACGTGCCGCGGAGGAAGGAAGCGGCTCCGGCACGCCGTCGAAGAATCCGTCGGCCATGTCTCCGGCGGGGACCTCACCCAGATCCCGAGCAGCCTCCAGCAGCGCGTCGAATCCATCGCGCTGATGGTCGTACACGAGCACCTGGCGCAGCGGAGCGTCGTCTTTCTCGCCGGCGAACAACGACAGGTCGTACCAGCCCGCCGGCACCAGCATGGTCGCGCTGCCGAAGTCCCGGTCGTGGATCTGGTGGGCGAGTTCCCGCAGGAGGTCCCATGGGATCTCTACCAAGACGCGCTCGGGAGGAGCACCCAGTGGAGCATCGACGATGTCGGCGGCCGGGAACAGCCCTCGTGGGCTGAGCCAGTCGGCGAACTCCTCCCATTGATCGACGAAGGAAACGAGGTGAGCCTCGTCGGTGCCGCCCGCCGCCGGTCCGCGCAAGGCCCGACCGACCATCTGCTTCAAGAGGATCTCGGAGCGGGTGGGCCGAGCCAGAAAGATCGTTTTCGCGTTGGGAAGATCGACGCCTTCGGTGAGCTTCGTGACGCTCGTGAGCACCTGGAGCTTCGACTTCTTGAATGCGTCGAGAAGCTCGTCGGCGCGCGGGTGGCCCGGCTCCGCAACGTAGGTGACGTAGTCCGCCGCTACGCCTGCCTCGTTGAATCGGCCGGCGAGCAACATCGCGTGGGCAACGCTCGTGGCGAACACGAGCGTCTGCCCGAAGCGGTCGGCGTCGGCGAGGTAGTGGTCGACGATCGCCTTGTTCCGACCGACCGAGTTCGCCAACCGCTCCAACGTCTTGGGCGCATAGTCACTGAAGCGCTTCAGGTACGCCCGTTCTTCGGGCGAAAGCACCACTTCCTCACCGGTGTCTACGTCCTCCATCATCGGACGCGCCAGGACGCCCTTGGCGATGAGCCCGGCCAGGTCGGTTTCGTACACCACACCGTCCGGGAAGAGCCGGGCGATCCACCCTTGTTCTCGCTCGGCGGTCCGCGCTGGTGTTGCCGTCAAACCCAGGACGTCGACTCCAGGATGCCTATCCGCGGCAGCCAGCAGCCACCGATAGCTCCTCGCGGCGGCATGGTGCGCTTCATCGATCACGATGAACGCGTCGGGGTGACGGAGGAGATACTGCTCGACGATGTGCTCGTTGTCCCCGGCCACCAGGGTGAAGATCGAGGCGCAGGTCACCTCGACCTCAGCATCGAGCATCGCGTCGGCGCCACGGCCGTGCTGCGTTGACAGGCACTGCACGTCGAGCGGATCGATGCGTGTGCGGCCGGTCGCGTCGACGTGATCTCCGAAGGACCGCGCCGCCTGCTCGAGGAGTTCGGCTCGATGGGCGATCCAGAGGACCGGTCGGGACGCTCCGGGCCGGAGGTAGCGCTGGTTCAGCCACCTCGTCGCGGTCGACGTCTTCCCCGCCCCGGTGGGCAGCACGAGCAGCGCTCGCAGCCCCCGATCGGTGCGAATCGATCGCACCCGCATCGCTTCGTCGAGCGCCTTCCATGCCGCTTCCTGATGTTCGTACGGCCGGAACCGGTTCCGCGACCCGTCGTCGGGGACCGCCCAACGACGCAGACCGGCGTACGCCCGGCCGTCGTCCGCGGTCGTCTCGATCGGCGTGTCGTCCTTGTTGGCGTTCGACCCCTTGGCGTAGACGCGCACCCCTCCGAGGCTCCACAGCAGGGCGGCCAGCTCGTCGGCGAGTTGCGGCCCGAATCGGCATGAGCACAGGTAGGCGTAGACATCCTCCCGCGAGCGCCCGTATCGATCCGGGTAACCGAGACCACGGCTCATGAGCGCCCGGGATAGCGACCGCGCATTGGGCAAGTCCCCGTAGAGCCACTCGTCACGCAGGCGAACCCACTGCCCACCCAGCAGCTCGCGGCCGGGCTCATCGCCGAGCTTCGCCGACCACACGGCGTCGCCCGCGTTCGGCTTCAGGCCAGCTTCGTCGGCCAAGACGCCTCGCAATGCTTCCGGGAGCCTCCGCCATGAGAACCGGTAGTTCTCCAACATGTGTCCTTCCGCCCGAGCGCCCAGATCGGCACGATCGGCACGATCGGCACGATCATGACATGCCCCGCCGACCAGCGACCCACTCACGCCGCCGCCTCGGCCTTGCGGATCAGGCGGATCACTGTGCTGACATCGATGTCGTTGTCACGGTGCCACACCCGCACCCGGCGATGGTCACGGTCGGCGAGCGCTGTTGTCGATCCGAGGGTTCGGTGGTGGTGCGCCACGGCGTCGGCGGCGTAGGCGATCGCCGCGATCGGGCGGGCAGCGCGGATCGCATCGAGCGCCTCGACGACGTCCCACCCCCGGTCGAGCATGATGCGCAGAGCCATCGACGGCGCCCGGTTGATGCCCATGTGGCAGTGCACCAGAACGCGGCTGTTCCCTGCCCCCTGCGCGGCACGAGCCGCGGTGACACCAGCCGCGAACCAGGCATCGGACTGCGCGCCGCCGTTGTCATGGGTGGGCAGGTGTCGGTACCGGATACTCGGGGCGAACTCGGCGACGAGCTCCTCGTCGCTCCATTCGCCACGCACGTCGATCACATCGGTGACGCCGGCGGCCAGCCATCCGGCCACCTGGTTGATGGCCTTCGGCCGGCGCGGATCCAGATCGCCGGAGACGATGAGCCCGTCGGCCACGACGCAGAGCCGGCGCTGCCAGTCGGGCGCAGCCTGGACGTGAGGGGCGGTTCGGTTGACAGCCATGACGGCCTCCATGCGACAGCGACCGGCCGTTCGGGGAGTCCGAATCAGTGGGGCCGGCGCCGCTTTCACATTGGTTGTCCCGTAACCAACGGGACTGTCACTCGAGGCGCCGTCGCCCGTTCACTCGCCGTCGTTGCCGTCGTCGCCGACCTCGAGCAACTCGGCCAAGACCCGGCGGATCTCCACCAGCCGGTTGCGGACGGTCCCGGGCGACAGGCCGAGCTGCTCGGCCACCGCGGGAGCCTTCAACTGCGGATCCGCCAGGTAGGTCAACTCCGCAATCTCGCGGAACTCGGGCTTTAGGAGCGACAGCGCGTAGGCCACCGACTCACGTTCGGAATCGGCGACCATGGCATCGACCACGGCGTCTTCTGGACCGGCATCGACGGCCTCGGGTTCGAGCCCGTCAACCGCCGCCGCCCGCGCACCATGATCGTCGGTTTCGTCCTCGTCCTCGCCCACGAGCACGGTCGCCCACCCTCGCCGCCGTTCCCAGGCATCCCGGTACTTGTGCACGCGTCGCCGGGCCATGATGCGCACGAGGCCGCCCGGGTTGCTCACATCGTGATCAGCGGCGTACGTGACGTAATCCGCCATCACCTGTTGGACGACGTCCTTGATCTCGTGGTGACCGCTCCACGTCAGCCGCTTGCCGGCCTCCGAGCGGGCCACTTCGCACAGCGCGGCGTATTCCTCATCCTGCAACGCTCGCTCTTTCGGCCTCACGGAGTCCCCTTCTGTGATGTCTGCTTGGTATCGACCACCTGTGACATCGCGCTTTGAGCAGAGCCGCCAGCGCATGGCTAGATCGGATCCGGAAACGTCGGTACAAAGGGCAGGCCATCGGCGACGCCTGCTCGGTTCCTCCGGCCGAGCTCGCATACGGTCATCACGCGAGGCGGTCAGGTCGGAATGTCCTTTGGTTGTCCCGCGGCGAGCCGCCAGCCGAGCGCGTTGAGGGACGTCTTGACATCCGGAAGGTGCTCAGCCGCGAGCGACGACCAAGAGTTCGTAGGGAACACGCCGTTTTCGGCGTCCGTGTAGTAGCGCTGGATGATCAGAAGTGGGACGCCCATCTGGTATGGGTCGTATCCGTTGATGAAGAGCACCTCGCCTTCATCGTCGAAGTTCTCGACGCTCAGTGGCGTCTTCAGCGGAATCGTCGCGCACAGATCGTCGATTGTGGCGATGCGGAACTCGAACTGTTCGAATTCATCCTCACTGATCCCCAGCATCGAGGCGTCTCCGGCCTCCCATCGGTCCCACACGTATCGGACAACTCGGCGCGATATTGGCTCACCTTGACGAACGAGTCTTCGAAGGTCTCCCCATCGGGAGATCGACCCGAGCAGCTTCAGGTCGCGGCGGCTCGCCCGCGCCGCCCTGGGGTCGTAGAGGACCACGTCCTCGCCGAACTCGATCCAGCGAATCGTGCCGCGATATTCGCACTGGGCTTGCATCTCCAACACTTTGCGGCGCAGCGCCGCCTCGGACCCCTCGACGGGCGCACAACAGACATCGCGACGAAGCACCGTCACGAGCTCGTCGTGGCGGAGCTCGGCCAACTCGGAAGGAGTCCACCCGTCGCTATCGCACCACCCCTCGCTCATCGCAACCAACCCTGGCCCCCCGTCGCTCCAGTAGGTCTAGGAGCCATCAACGTTGTCGACGGTTATGGGCAGCGACATTCGGCTGCCTGACTGCACTCGATCGCGGTAGCTGGCGATGATGTGCACCGCGGTGTCGTCGACTTCAAACACTGCGTCTTGTCCGTACCGGCGACCGAGCTGGCGCGCCGTATCTCGATCGAGCCCCCACACCAGAAAGCCGGGTTCGGCATGAGCGCCGTCGGGCGACGCACCGACGCAGCGCAGCATGCCAGCGCCGAGCCGGGCGATGTCCGCTGCCAACTCGGCGTTGTTCTCACGGTTTGCCTCCGGTGGCCGGCCGACGCCCTGGGGATCGTGCGCCGTCAACACGTGGACCGGCTCCCTGAACGGCCATTCGACGACGGCGTGAGGGCCGTTCAACGCCAACTCCGTTCCAGGGCCGACTTCAGCGGTCAGTTCCGTGTTGGCGTATGCCGACCATCGTGACGTGAGCCCGTCGTTCGGAATGGCGCCGCCGTACATCGCGGCCACGACTGGGCCGAGTTCACTCGCCACGCCGCTCACCCGATCGAAAGCCGTCCACACCTCTTCGGGATCGAGAGTCTCCGCCACCAAGTCACATTCGGCGAGCACCGAACCGTCGACCCAGAAGATGCGAACGAAACCGATGCTCCGGTTGTAGTCGTTGAGCTCGCGCAGAAGGTCTTCTGTCGGCTCGAGCTCATGGACGACGGGCGCGAAGACAAGGAGCCGCGGCGGCTCACCGTCGAGGAGCCGGCCGTAGACTGGCGTGCCCTGACGCGACAGTCGGTAGTCACCATCGTTGTCACGCTGTGCGACGTCGGGTCCGAACACCGTGACGAGGGTCTCGTCGACACCGACTCGGAGGCCCTCAAGTGGGCCTCGGATGGGCATGAGCAGCGCCGCCAGGCCAGGGGCGCTGATCCGGATCGCGTCGTGTTCCTGATCGGGGATGGTCACCGAGATTTCGCCCGAAAAGAGACTGAGCAACGACTGCAACAAACGAGGGTCGGCCCTGACGCTACCGGTGCCCGTCACGGCTTCGGCACCCAACGAGTAGATCGCGATGCCGAGCTCGTCCCAGTCAACGGCCAGCTCGACGTGGTCGTCGGCAACCGAGACGGTGAAGACCGGTTGCGGACCATCTTGGTCAACATGAGCTGCCGACAACCGCGCAGTGTTGATGAGGTTCAGCAACTCGTCGGCGTCGATCCGGGCACTGATTCCTGGCGCGCTGTCGAGTGCGGCGAGAACGGCGGGGACATCCGGATAGTTGGGCCGTAGAAATGGAAGAAGTACGGACCCGGCGGTCGATTCGATCGCAATCGATTCACCCGAAGAATCGTCGCCGGACAGGACAATCCGTACGGATACATCGCGCTCGGCGAATCGCACACCAGCGGCGACCAGCCGAGGCGAGACAACGAGCTCATACACGCGATCGTCTTCCTCGCCATCGACCACTGCAAGGCGGACCGAGTCGGTGAACCACCATCGGCGACGGACACCATCCGAACTGAGCATCAATAGCCCCGCGGCAGTGCGTTCGTCGCCGCTGACCATCGACAGGAGCGACGCGGCTCCCGACCACTCGTTCGCAGATACCTCGATACTCAGCTCCATGGTGCTCCTGTGATTCCGCGTACTCCCCCGGGTATGGAGCCGCCGTGACGCGCAAGCATCGCGCACGCGCGGTTGACGAGATGC
>JBBQLA010000076.1:0-8369 GCA_038327485.1 Acidimicrobiales bacterium | reverse complement strand
GGCGTCCCGGTCACGACGGTCGCAGGTCGCCTCGGTCACGCTCGTGCGGCCACCACGCTGAACGTGTACGGCCACTTCGTCCGCGCCAGCGATCGTGCCGCAGCTGACCTCCTGACCGAGATCCTGCGACCGTCCGCACCCGGCGGTGAAGCCGGTGCGGCATCGTGAATCGCGTACTGCTCGTACGGGGAGACCCTGCTCGACGGAGCACGGGCGGAGAGCTCATCGAAGGTCGTGCATACACTTTGCATACATGTAGGCGGCGACCGCGCTGCGATCATCGCCGCTCGCTTCGTCCACACGACAGTGAGCCAGATCGCACAGCGGCAGTCCCACCAGTGCTCGCTACAGTCTGAACAGATTTCGGGAAGTCAAGGAGGGCGGAGAGGGTTTCTCCTTCGCGGCGCCGCGAACCGTCGTGGGCGATTCGTGCAACATGGAGGATCGACGATGAGCACAGTTGGATCTCCGAACACTGCCGCCGGTGACGTCGTCGCAGACGTCGAGCTCCGCACCCCGACCGGCGCCCCGGCACAGTTGTCCTCGGTGCTCAAACAGCGGACCGTCATTCCGATCGTGCGCTACTTCGGCTGCATGCCCTGCCGGAACTTCCTTCACCAACTCGAGTCAGTCCGAGAAGACCTCGCCGAACACGGGGTCGACATCGTCGGCATCGGACGCGCCGCGGACTACCAGGCGACCTACCTCGCCGAACACGGCATCAACTACCCACTACTGCTCGACCCCGACGAAGCGTTCTATCGAGAGATCGGGCTTGGGCGATTCCCGTGGTGGAAGATGCTTGCTCCGGGCACGTGGCTCAAGTACGTCCGCGCCGCCAAAGGCGCTCGCCAGGGTCGCATCACCAACCATCCGTTGCAATCTCCTGGGGTCGTCATCCTCGACCCGGACCGCACCGTGGTCTACGTCTTCCGAGGCGCGACCATCGGCGACTACCCGCCCGTCGGAGACGTTGTCAGAACGGCCCTTGGGCCATGAATCCACATCCCGGGCCGGGCGACTCGAGCTACTACGAGAAGTGGTCAGGGATGGCGCTGGAGCGCGTGACGAATCGCCAGCCACCAGAGAAGGTCCTCGCGACACACCGGGCAGACACTCAGATGGCGACTCACCTGTTCGACGCGTTCCTCCGGGAGTTCGGCATCGATGAGACGCTGCACCTCGACCCGGAGTCGACGGTGTCCGAAGGCCAGCATGATCTCCGGAACCCCCGCTCCCCTGCAGACGCTTCCCAACTTCGAACGAACGATCGGATGGCGGTCTGATCGATGGACCCCATGCCCACCACGACGGCCGAGCGGTTCGAGGCCTTCGTCGTGCCCGAGGTGGACGTACTACTTCGGGTTGCCAAATCGCTCACCCGTCACACGCAGGACGCCGAAGACCTCGTCCAGGACACCATGCTGCGCGCCTACCGCTCGATGGACACCTTCGACGGGGCACACCCGCGCTCATGGCTGTTGACGATCATGCGCAACGCCGAGATCAACCGTCACCGGCGCCAACGACCCCGCCTGCTCACCGAAGCCGAGATGGACGGCCCAGATGCCGCCAGTGACGACGGCGCCAGTGCCGAAACCAAAGCACTGGCATCAACCTTCGATGCAGCCGTCGCCGAAGCGCTCGACGCGCTCCCCGACACCTTCCGCGAAGCCGTCGAGCTGATCGATCTCAGAGGCCTCACCTACGCCGAGGCAGCAGCGGCAACTGGCGTGGCTGAAGGCACGCTGATGAGTCGGGCCCACCGAGGCAGACGCCGCATGCGTTCACGTCTGCAGCAGACCGGATTCGAACCTGGGGGTTGGACATGATCTTTCGCCGGCCGCGCCACACCAAGGGCGCGCTGAACTGCATCCAGGTGGGCAGAGTCCTCCAGCAGTACCTCGACGACGTCGTCGACCCAACGACCGCCAGTCTCGTCGCCGCGCATCTCGACGACTGCAAACGCTGCGGGATGAAGGCGTCTGAGTTTCGCCAGATCAAACGGTCACTTTCCCGGATCGCACCCGACACTGACGACGCTTCTCTCGCGCGGCTTCACGACTTCGCGGCCAAGATCAGCGCCGGCGATTTCGAGGACTCCTCTCCGGACTGACCGAGCAATCTGGGAAGGAGCCGTCGGGCGAGCGGGTTCCCACGGTGGCAATCACCGAGGTCGGAAGAGGAACCGCCATGAGAGCAATTTGGAACGGAGCCGTCATCGCCGAGAGCAACGCGACGGTCAACGTCGAGGGCAACCACTACTTCCCGATCGAGTCGGTCAACCAGCAACACATCACACCCAGTGATACCCACACCCGGTGCCCATGGAAGGGTACGGCCAGCTACTTCGACGTCGTCGTGGACGGCAAGACGAAGGCCGACGCAGCGTGGTACTACCCGAAGCCCTCGATGGCGGCGCGCAACATCAAGGGCCATGTCGCATTCTGGAAAGGCGTCCGTGTCGAACGATCCACGGAGCCCGCGGGTGACACGTCCGACCCGCTTGCGGCAGGCACCCGGGGCTGGGCCGCGAGACTTCGCGCCCGGCTCACCGGCGGGACTTCCCCCGACGCCACGGTCACAGCGAAAAGCGACGGCACCGGCGCCGTGACGGACCTCACCGACGACACGTTCGACGCCGCGCTTTCGGGCGGGTTCACGCTCGTCGACTTCTGGGCACCGTGGTGCGGCCCGTGCAAGGCCTTCGGGCCGACGTTCGAAGCACTCGCCGGCGACCACTCGTCTGACCACCTCCGGTTCGCGCGGGTGAACGTCGACGACAGCCCGCAGACCGCGGCCCGCTATCAGGTGATGTCGATTCCGACCCTGCTCCTCCTCGACGAGAACGGTGAGCCCGTCGACAAGGCGGTCGGCGCGCAGCCACGGGCCAAGGTCGAGGCAATGCTCCGCAACGCGATTACTCACCAGTGACAGTGAACCCGACCAAACTGTTCTCACCGGAGCCCCTATGACGAACGCCAACTTCGATCTCGTCATCGTCGGCGGCGGCGCCGGAGGGATCAGCGCGGCGCGAGCGGCACGGCGACGCGACGCGAGCGTCGCGATCGTGCAGGACGGTCCGATGGGCGGGGACTGCACCTTCACCGGTTGTGTGCCCTCGAAGTCGCTGCTCGCCGCCGCGGCCCGCGGGGCGACCTTCGACGACGCGATGAATTCAGTCCGTGCCTCGATCACGACCATTTCCAGCGCGGAGGACGCAGCGGCGCTCGACCGGGAAGGAATCGTCGTCATCAGCGGCCGCGGCCGGGTCACCTCGCGCACCACGATCGACGTCGACGGCAAGACGTTGCGTTGCGGGCGCATGATCATCGCGACCGGTGCGACCGCTCTCGTACCGCCGATCACAGGCTTGGCGACCACGCCGTTTCTCACGAACGAGACGCTGTTCGACCTCGCCGCACGCCCGACCTCGCTGGCGATTCTCGGCGGCGGACCGATCGGGTGCGAAATGGCGCAAGCCTTCGCGCGGCTCGGAACGAACGTCACCCTCATCGAGGCACTCGACCGGATCCTTCCTCGAGAGGAGCCCGAAGTGTCACCAATCGTCGCCGCCGCGCTCAAAGCGGACGGGGTGGACATCCGCACCGGTTCAGGCGTGACCGCCGTGGAGACCACCCCGACCGGGGTTCGGCTCGTGTTCGGCGACGATACGGCGGCGGTCGAAGCAGAACAGCTACTGGTCGCAATCGGCCGCTCTCCGAGCGGTCGGGGCTTCGGGCTCGAGGAGATCGGTGTCGAGTTGGACCAACGCGGGGCGGTGGTCGTCGACGACACGCTCCAGACCGCCGTGAAGGGTGTCTGGGCGATCGGCGATGTGACCGGCCGACTTCCGTTCACCCACGTCGCCGCGAAAATGGGGTTCATCGCAGTCCACAACGCGTTCGACCGAACCGCACGTCTGCGACCCTCCAAGTTCGAGACGCACGCCATCCCGTGGGCGACGTTCACCGACCCTGAGGTCGCACATGTCGGCATGACCGAGGCCGACGCTGCGGCGATCGGCGGCAAGGTCGCAGAATTGCCGTTCGAGGATCTCGATCGGGCCATCACCGCCGGACGAACCGAGGGCTTCGTGAAACTCATGGCATCACCCCGGCGGATCGGCGGTTGGGCAGGCGGCGGCCGGATCGTCGGAGCCACGATCGTCGCCCCCACAGCCGGAGAACTGATCCACGAACCGACGCTCGCCATCGAGACCGGAATGTTCACCGGTCGGCTCGCTCAAACGACCCACGCCTACCCGACCTGGTCCATGGCCATCCAACAGACGGCGGCCCAGTTCTTCTTCGAGCAGGACGGGCGCACGGCGCGGCCAGCGATCGCCCGATGATTCGTTCAACAGCCGGAAAGCTCGTCGACCTGGAGCGGGTTTCGTTTTCGTGACCACTCTCATCGTCCGCGCCAACGACCGGCTTCGGGCAAAGCTCCGGGCCATCGAGGTCGCCACCCGCCATCTCGACCCCGAACGACAGGCGGTCCTCGCCGAGCGCTGGGAATCGCTGCCCGCGCACGTGCGCACCCCGGCGCAGATCGTCGGTCGACGGTCGGTCGGGTGCGAAGGCACCCACGGGGTTTTCCCCCAGTGCGACTTCACCTGCACCCCCTGCTACCACTCCGCCGACGCCAACCGGGTCCGCGTCGACGGGTCGCACACGATCCGTGAGATCGGCCGTCAGATGCGCTACTTCGCGTCGAAACGCGGACCGGTCTCGCACGCGCAGTTGATCGGCGGCGAAGTGTCCCTCCTCGAGCCCGACGATCACGCTGCGGCGATCGACGTGATGCGCTCGTTCGGCCGGATGCCGATGAGTTTCAGCCACGGCGACTTCAGTGAGGACTACCTCCATCAGGTGACCCTGCACCCCGACGGGACCCCTCGCCACCGTGACGTGTCATGGGCTGTACACATCGACACCACCATGCGCGGCCGAACCGGAGCATCGAAACCGACGACCGAACGTGAGCTCAACCCGTTCCGCCAACAGGTGTGCGACATGTTCGAGCGGTTGCGCCGCGACCACGGTGTTCGTTCGTACCTGGCGCACAACATGACCGTCACCCCCGGGAACCTCGGTCAGGTCGCGGAGGTGCTCGCTGACTGCAAGGGCATGGGGTTTCGCATGTTCTCGTTCCAGCCGGCCGCCTACATCGGCAACGAGCGGCGCTGGGAAGAGGGGTTCCGAGAAGTCACCGACGATCTTGTGTGGGCCGAGATCGAACGCGGCATCGGGCGGAGCGTCCCGTTCGGCATGATCCAGTTCGGCGATGTGCGCTGCAACCGCACCAGCTGGGGCGTTCTCGTCAACGGCAACTTCGTGCCGGTCCTCGAAGAGGGTGATCCTGCGGATACACAGGCCCGTGACGCCCTGTACGAGACGTTCCCGGGCAACTGGATGGGCATACCTCCCGGGCTCAAGGTCATCAAGTTCCTCCGCGCCGTCGCTCGTCGGCCCTCGGTGGTGCCAACGGCGGCGTCGTGGGCGGTTCGTTTCGTCCGGCGCGCCGGGGGCCTGCGGGCGTTCCGAGGCGGGGCCCGGCCGATCACGATCGTGATGCACTCGTTCATCGATGCCCGCGTTGTCGCACCCGCCTGGGAGCTGCTCCAGCAGGGGAGGTTCAGCGACGAGCCTGCCATCCGGGCCGCTCAGGAACGCCTCCAGGCGTGCGTGTACACCATGGCCCACCCCGACAACGATCAGCTCGTGCCCGCGTGTGTCCAACACTCGATCCTCGATCCCCACGAGAACCGTCAACTCGTCGAACTCCTCCCGGTTCGCCGGCGAACCGCCAAGGTGTGAGCCGATGCTGGACCTTCGGCTTCGAGTCGTCAAAGAGCGAGCCCTCGAACCCGCCGCGCGCCTGCTGGCGCGATGGGTGGGTCCAACGAACCTGACCGCCGCGTCGCTGGTCACGGCGCTCGCCACCGCGGGCCTCGCGTGGGCGGACCTGCGGTGGGCAGCGCTCGCGGCGTGGCTTTTCAGCCGGCTCCTCGACGGCCTCGACGGCCCGGTTGCCCGCGCTCGCAACCAGCCGACTGACTTCGGCGGCTACCTCGACATCGTCGGCGACACGATCGGCTACGCCGTGGTCCCGCTCGGCGTCGCGCTCGGGGTCGATCAGCGATCCACATGGATCGCGCTCGGTGCTCTGCTCGCGTCCTTCTTCGTGAACAGCATCTCGTGGACCTACCTCGCTGCAGTTCTCGAGAAGCGGGGCGTAGGAGCGGCAACGACCGGCGAGATGACCACCGTCACCATGCGTCCCGCGCTCGTCGAAGGCACCGAGACCATCGTGTTGTTCTCGCTCTTCGTCGCGTTTCCCGCGCTCGCCACCTGGTGGTTCGCGGCCATGGCTGCGATGGTCGCGGTCAACGTCGTCCAGCGGCTGGTCTGGGCACGAGGAGCGCTGGCATGAGACGACTGTCAGTGACCCAACGGCGGGTCGCGGTGCTCGCGGTGTGGGCTGGGGTAGTGATCGCGTGGCTGTGGCACGCGCGTTCGACCGGCGACGGTGTGACCGACTCCCTCCAGCGTCTCGTCGACGCCCTCAGCGGACGCTGGTGGGCCATCCCGGCGTACGTCGTGGCCTACATGGCGCGGCCCCTGCTGCTGTTCCCTGCGTCCCTGCTGACGATCGCCGGTGGGATCCTGTTCGGTCCCGCGGTCGGCATCGCGGTGGTACTGGTGGCCTCCAACGCGTCCGCCATGGTGGCATACGGGGTCGGCCGGGCGCTGAGCAGCGATCCGTCCCGCAAACGTGACGCCACGTCACTCGTGACCCGCTGGTCGGAACGACTCCGCGCCCGGAGCTTCGTCACCGTGCTGGTCATGCGGCTGGCGTTCCTGCCGTACGACCTCGTCAACTACGCCTGTGGGGCGTTGGTCATCAACCCCGGGGCGTTCCTCGCCGCGACGGCGATCGGCTCGCTCCCCGGCACGATCTCGTTCGTGCTCGCCGGGGCGTCGCTCCATCGCGTCGACCGCGGCCTCCACGGGTTCGACCCCAAGGTGTTCGCCGCCTCGGTCCTGCTGTTCGTCGTGAGCCTCGCGATCGCGAAGGCCTTCCAACGACGCGAAGCGGCGACGGCCATCGCGCAGACCGGCGAGGTGGCGCGGTGACCGGCACAGCGCGATCCTTCGACGCCGTCGTCATCGGCGCCGGTTCGGGAGGGTTGACCGTCGCCATCGGTCTCGCCGGGTTCGGACGACACATCGCGCTCATCGAGGCGCATCACATCGGAGGCGACTGCACCAACGTCGGCTGTGTGCCGTCAAAGGCGCTGCTGCACGCCGCACGAGTCGGCACGCCCAATCCGCTGGCCACTGTGCGATCGACACGGGACGGACTCCGGGACCGGGAGACTGCCGAGTTCGAGCACCACGACAACATCGAGCTCATCCGCGGTCGAGCAACCCTGACCGCGCCGGGCCACTGCACCGTGACGAACGATGTGGACCCACCGGTCCGCCTCGAGTCGCCCGACATTGTGGTCGCCACTGGGAGCGCCCCGACCGTCCCCGAGATCGAGGGCCTTCCGGCCGACCTGCTGCTGACCAATGAACAGCTCTTCGAGATCGCGGCGGTCCCCGACCACCTGGTGATCCTGGGCGGAGGTGCGATCGCCGTCGAGATGGCAACCGCGTTCGGCCGGCTCGGCACATCGATCACGATCATCGAGGCCGCCGACCGCATCCTGACCGCCGAAATACCCGAGGCGGCGTCCGACATCGTCGCCGACGCACTCCGTGATCGAGGGGTCCTCGTGCGAACCGGAGTGACCGCCACTCGTTTCGTCGAGAACGGTCACACGCTGGAGCTCAGCGACGGAACAGCCATCGACGGGGTCGACGCGGTCCTCGCGGCGATCGGTCGCCGCCCGAGAACCGACGGGCTCGGCCTCGGCACGCTCGGAGTCGAGCTCGACCGCGGCCGCATCGTCACCGATTCCTGGGGTCGTACCACCGTCAACGGCGTGTGGGCCGTCGGCGACGTCACCAACCGGTCGGCCACCACCCACGGCGCCAACGCGTACGGGCGCCGAACCGTCCGCGCCATCGCGCTCCCCCGTCTGCCGAAAACGTCACGACCCCCGCACATCCCGGCCGCCGTGTTCTCCGACCCCGAGGTCGCGTCGGTGGGATTCCCGCTCGACGTCGTCGAACACCGATGGCCCACCGGTGCGCGTCGGCGGATACGAGTCGATCTCGCCGACACCGATCGGGGCCTCACTGACGAGGTTCGCCACGGCGCGGTCATCGTCGACGTCGAGCGATGCACCGGGCGACTCCTCCGAGCGACCATCGTCGGTCCTGCAGCGTCGGAAGCCATCGGCATCTTCACCCTCG
>JBBQLA010000075.1:0-8507 GCA_038327485.1 Acidimicrobiales bacterium | reverse complement strand
CACCGCCTCCGGATCGACCGGAACGGGCTGCCCATCCTCCCCGGTCCCGCCAGGTGTGCGCACCCATGTCGTGGTGACCGGGGTGCGGCCCGGCGGCAGTTCGTCGAGCACCGAGACGTCGAGGTCGCCGTAGACCGTCATCGCCGCGGTGCGAGGGATCGGCGTGGCGGTCATCACCAACACATCGGGGATCGTGCCGTCGGGGTTGGCGGTCCGAAGCGCATCGCGTTGCTCGACCCCGAAGCGGTGCTGTTCGTCGATCACCACCACCCCCAACGACTTGAAACTCACCGCGTCTCCCAACAACGCATGGGTCCCGATGGCGATGTCGATCTCACCTGCGGCCAGCCCGGCCAGCACTCGACGTCGTTCGGCCACCGGGGTGCGATTGGTGAGGAGCGCCACGCCGAGTGGGCGTTCGGCGAACAGCGACCCGGCGCTGCTCACGGTCATGTTCGACAACAACTCGCGAAGCCCCCGGGCGTGTTGTTCGGCCAGCACTTCGGTCGGTGCCATGAACGCCCCCTGATGACCACCCTGCACCGCCACCAACAGGCTGTGCGCCGCCACCACGGTCTTGCCCGACCCGACATCGCCCTGGAGCAGTCGGTGCATCGGCACCGGTCGAACCAGGTCTGCGTCGATCTCGGCGATCACCCGATCCTGCGCGCCGGTCAGCCGGTAGCCCAACGCATCGACGAACTGGGTGACCAGACCGGGGGCGACTCCGGTGGTCGAATCAACGACGTGACGGATTCCCACCGAGGTGTTCTCCATCGTCACTTTGCGCTGGACCAGAGCGAGCTGGATCCGCAGCAGCTCGTCGAACACGAGGCGGGCTCGCGCCTCCGATGTGTCCAGCATCGTGTCGGGCGTGTGGATCTCGCGATACGCCCGATCACGATCGATGAGCCCGAGCTGCTCGCGGCGGGCATCGTCGATCGGGTCGTTCAGCCCCCTGAGCCGTGTACGACGCAGCACCTGCGCCACGAACTCCCCGATCTCCCAAGAGCTCAGCCCGGTCTTCTCCGACTGCGGGTACACCGGCAGGATCCGGCCGGTGCGGTTCCCGATGAGGTCCACCACCGGGTTGGTCATCTGCCGTGAACCGCCGAAGACCTCGAGCTTGCCGAAGAAGATGGCCGTGGTCCCCGGGGTGAGCTGACGTTCGCGCCACGTCTGATTGAAGAACGTGATCTTCATCGACCCCGACGAATCGTTGACCGTGCCCGTGACAAACGCCTTGCCACCCTTGCCGCGACGCGACGACATCGTCGACACGCTCGCTTCGACCATCGCTGTGTCTCCGGGCGTCAGGTCACGGATGCGAGCCTGCTGGGTGCGGTCGAGGTAGCGGCGAGGGAAGAACGACAGCAGGTCGAGAATCGATTCGATGCCGACCGACGACAACGCCGCGAGCTTCTTCGGGCCGACCCCCGACAGGTCGGCCACCGGGCGTCTCGACAGCTCGGCCAGGGTGATCGGCCGGTCGGTCACCCGCGACGATCCTCGACCGAGATGTTGCGGGGCCGGCCGATCGCCAGGACCGCTTCGATCACTGCGCCGATGTCGTCTGAATGGACCGACCCGTTCACCACCCCACCCTCAGCGACGACCTCGACCCGCTCACCCAACGAGGACCACACAGCCGCGAGTCGACGAGCGCCCGGTTCGTCGCAGTCGACCACCAGGCTCACGCGATAGCGAGCGGGAACCTCCTCGGAGTGATCTGCGTCCTCGTCGTCGAGGTCGACGGGCTCCTCGCCGGAGACCCGCACCGCAATGACCTCCAGCACGACGACCCAGCCGGCGGCGCCGGCGTCGACAACTCCGGCCTCGGCCAGCGCCGGCAATTGTGTCGGTGTCCGCTCCAGCGACTCCAACGCGGCGTCGACCGCAGCGCCGGTGACCTGGACCAGGCTGCCATCGGCATCAGCACATGCCAGCGCGGCGACGGCAGCGTCGCGAGCCACCGAAATGATGGTTCCGTCGAGCGGGCGACCGAGCGAGTGGGTGGCGTCCTCGACGCCCAGCTCCAGCGCCAGCGCGAAGCGGAGCGCGTCGAGACGATCCTGGTTGCGCATCGCCTCGGCGAAACCTCCCAGGAGCTGGGCCAGTAGAGTGCCGGATCGGCCGACGGAACGATCGTTCGAAAGCCGTGCGGTGACTGCCGCCAATGTCGAGGCCATGGTGGTGAGGTCGCAACGTGACGGAAGGGCCTCGATCGTCGAGGCGACCGCCTCGAACGCCCGTGCCATGTTGGAGCCGGTGTCGTGGTTGTCGGTCGGGAACGCGTTCAGTCCGTCGATTCCTGCCGCGTGATCGCCGAGCGCATCGCAGGCCAGGCGAAACACCTCGCGCAGGTCGGCCGGGGAGATCGTCTTCAACGGTTCCACGAGCGCGAACGCTACCGGGGGGCTCTGTCTTGGGGGGTACCGCCGAGCACTGCTACCGTTTCCCTTCTTGATCGGTCCGGCAGATGCCGCCGGGCCCGACGTTCTGGAGTCGAGATGTCATCGGTCTGTGAAATCTGCAACAAGCGGCCGGCGTTCGGCATGTCCGTCAGCCATAGCCACCGTCGGACGCGTCGGCGTTGGAACCCCAACATCCAGCGGGTCCGCGCCATCGTGAACGGTTCGCCCAAGCGCGTGAACGTGTGCACCGGCTGTCTCAAGTCCGGCAAGATCCAGAAGCCCGTCGCTCGCACCACGGCCTGACCGACATGCAGGGCGTCATCAAGTCCTACGACCCCTCCAGTGGTGACGGCACCGTGCTGCGCGACACCGACTTCAGCGAATACGACCTGGCTCAGGACGCCCTCGAGGGCTCCATCTTCATCATGTTGCGACAAGGCCAGCGCGTCTGCTTCGAGCTCGACGACGCCGGCTTGGCGACGCGCCTCAGCCTTGGGTCCGAGGTCGACATGGGCACCCCTGCGTACCTGAACCCCGACCAGGTCATCGAGCCCTCGCTGTCCGATCCGACCTGACCGCCGACACGGCTGGCGCAACCCGTCGCATCGCAGTACCAATTCTCAGAGCGCATTCACACGAAGCGGATCCAAGGAGCACCCGATGGCTGGGACCACGAACAACACCAAGCTCACCGAGTGGGTCGAGCATTGGCGTTCCATCTTCACCCCCGACGAGGTCGTGTGGTGCGACGGGTCCGAGGACGAGTACGACCGCCTCTGCGACACGCTCATCGAAGCCGGTACTCTCCAGCGCCTCAACGACGAACTGCGCCCCAACAGCTATTTGGCGCTGTCCGACCCGTCCGACGTGGCACGCGTCGAGGACCGCACGTTCATCTCGTCGGAGCGTGAGATCGACGCCGGCCCGACCAACCACTGGCGCGCACCAGCCGAACTCAAAGCCGAGATGCTCGAGAGCTACCGAGGAGTGATGACCGGCCGCACCATGTATGTGGTGCCGTTCTCGATGGGTCCGCTCGGTTCGCCCATCGCCCACATCGGCGTCGAGCTGACCGACTCCGCCTACGTGGCGGTGTCGATGCGCACCATGACACGCATGGGCCAGGGCGCCTTGGACGTGCTCGGGGCCGACGGCGAGTTCGTGCCGTGTGTCCACTCGGTCGGCGCACCGCTGGCCGCAGGCGAAGCCGACGTGCCATGGCCGTGCAACGACACCAAGTACATCAGCCACTTCCCCGAGACCCGTGAGATCTGGAGCTACGGCTCGGGCTACGGCGGCAACGCACTGCTGGGCAAGAAGTGCTTCGCGCTGCGCATTGCCTCGACCATGGCCCGAGACGAGGGCTGGATGGCCGAGCACATGCTGATCCTCGGTCTCACTCCGCCCAACGGCGAGAAGAAGTACGTCGCTGCAGCGTTCCCCTCGGCCTGCGGCAAGACCAACATGGCCATGCTCATCCCCTCGCTGCCGGGCGGGAAAGTCGAGACCGTCGGCGACGACATCGCCTGGATGAAGTTCGGCGACGACGGTCGGCTCTACGCCATCAACCCGGAGTACGGCTTCTTCGGCGTGGCCCCCGGCACCAACACCGACACCAACGCCAACGCCATGGCGTCGATCCGTGCCAACTCGGTCTTCACCAACGTGGCGCTCACCGACGAGGGAGACGTGTGGTGGGAGGACATGTCCGCTCCTCCGGCGCACCTCATCGACTGGAAGGGCCAGGACTGGACTCCCGACTCCGCCACCCCCGCCGCTCACCCCAACGCTCGGTTCACCGCTCCCGCCTCGCAGTGCCCGTCGATCGCAGCCGAGTGGGAGGACCCCAAGGGTGTGCCCATCTCGGCCATCCTGTTCGGCGGCCGTCGCGCCACCAACGTGCCCCTCGTGACCGAGAGCCTGAACTGGCAGCACGGCGTGTTCCTCGGCTCGATCATGAGCTCGGAGAAGACCGCTGCCGCCGCGGGCACCGTCGGCGAAGTGCGCTTCGACCCCTTCGCCATGCTGCCGTTCATGGGGTACAACGTCGGGGACTACTTCGCCCACTGGCTCGACATCGGCAAGGCCACCGACGCCGACAAGCTGCCCAAGCTCTTCTGGGTGAACTGGTTCCGCAAGGACGAGAGCGGCAAGTTCATGTGGCCGGGCTTCGGCGACAACAGTCGGGTCCTCAAGTGGGTCGTCGAGCGGGTCAATGGCGAGGGCCAGGCCGACGAGACGCCCATTGGCCACGTTCCCACGATCGACGCGATCGACCGCAACGGCCTCGACATCGACGACGCCACCAAGGCCAAGATCCTCGAGGTCGACGCCGAGGCATGGCGCGGCGAGGTCACCCTCGTCGAGGGCCACTACGAGGGCATCGGCGAACGCCTGCCCAAAGAGCTCAGCGACGAACTGGCAGCGTTGGAGAAGCGACTCGTCGACTGACGATTCCGGCGCAGCGATACGCTGCAGCGATGCCCGTCCGTGCCTATGTGCTCATCCAGACCGAGGTCGGCCAAGCCGGCGCTGTGGCCAGAGCAATCCGTGAGATCCCCGGGGTCGAGACGTCGGACGACGTCACCGGCCCCTACGACGTGATCGCACGCGCCACCACCGACAGCATCGAGGAGCTCGGCCGCGTGGTGGTGACCCGCATCCAGATGATCGAGGGCATCTCGCGCACGCTCACCTGCCCGATCGTATCGGGCAACGACTTCTAGGCCTTGCCCACCAGGACGGCCCGGATCCCCAGGCCCATCAGGAAGAGTCCGCCGCCGCCGTACAGCAGGTACACGCGCGGCTTGAGCTGGTTGCGGTAGGCGTACAGCAGGGCGACCGAGATGATGGCCACGAACCCGTAGAACATGTGGAACTGCGGCGCCTTGATGCCTTCACCTGCCACCATTCCCACGCCGAGGCCCACCTGCACGAAGATCGACAATTCGGCGGCCACCACGAACCACCACAGCGCCCGCAACCTCAGCGGCGCCGCCCAGTGCGCGCCCAACGCCCACAACCCGGCTATCCCGTTGGAGAAGATGACCACCCACGCCCAATTGACGTGGAGATCCCGCAGTGTGGTGGCAAGCATCGTGAGAGAGCGCGGTGACTCAACGGGCCTGCAGGGCCTGAGCCTCGGCATACGCCTCGGCCGCAGTGTCCACCAGGTCGGAGATCTCTGCCTCGGAAAACCCCGCGAGCTCGCGGAACTTCCGGGCCAGGTGCACCGGGCTGTCCTCGGATTCGCCGCGAAACCCTCCGAAGCTGAACAACTTGTCGACAGTGCGCTGGAACTCCAGCGCCCGCTGGCGACGTTCGGGATCGTCCGCAGTGATCGACCGCAGCCAGTCCGAGCCCATCTTCACGTGGGTGACCTCGTCGGCCAGCATCCAGTCCTCACAGAACTCCAACACCGGGTCGCCGGTGGCTTTGCCGAACTCTCGCATGGTGTTGAACACATCGATCGCCAGGCCTTCGAGCGCGCGGTTCACCCCGGCGAGCCGCATCACCGGGTCTTCGTTGCAGGCTGCGGCATACAGCATGGTCTGCTCGGCGAACTCGCCGATCTCGGTGCCCATGTGCTCGCTCAGCTTGATGGAGATCTCCACGTGGCGGGCTTCGTCCCAGCACTGGCGGGCCATGTCCAACTTCAGCTCGAACGGCACCTCATCGGCCCCGACGGTGTGGCCCGTGGCCGTGTCGAAGTCAAAGCACGTGCGACCGGCGCCCTCGAGCGCCTGGATCTCGCCGACGAAGATTCCGTGCATCAACTGACGGGCACCCTCGGCCGACTCGTGGTGCTCTGGCGACAGGCCCCGACGGCGGTCGCGGGTCTCGGGCGTGCCGTTGCGAGGATCAAAGATGACGTCCTCGATGTTGAGGTGCACGAACCGTTCGTCGCGTGCGAGCTCGGACACCGGTAGGAAACGCTTCACGAACCACCTCAGGAGACGATGTGACTCCACTCTACAGTTTGACGTCGGCACGGTCGCGACCGCCGGTGGCCGACCGGCGAGCGAACGTGGCAGGGTGCGAACCCATGTTGCATCGCCAGTTCGTGATCGCCACCGCAACCGTCGACGGCGAGCCGGTTCGGCTCCGCCACGGGTCACTGGTAGTCGCCGCGCGTGCCGAGGCGCAGCAGATCGACTGGGAAGTCGTGCTCCATGCGGCTGATGGAACACTGATCTTCGAAGGCCGCTACCTGGTCGAGCTCGACTGCATCACCGGCATCGAGCTCGACGGTCGACTGATCACGACTCGCTTCGACGGCCACATGTTCTACGTACGACAGGTCGACGACGCCATCGTGCTGCGCGGCGACGGAGTGCTCGGCGGCTTCGACATCGCGATGCTGGCAGGCTGAGCCGCTGGTCGACCCGACGTCGGCGAGCCGCTCAGGCGAACAGGTCGCTCGACATCGGCGACTCGGGCGGACGTGTCCGACCGTGTTCGATGTACCACTCGGTGCCGAACGCGCTGGCGAAGACGTCGTCAGGCATCTTCAGGAAGAAGTCGTCGGGCGAGATCTGGCTGGCATGGCACCGCATGGACTCGCGCTTCTGTCCGATGTACGCGGTGACGTCGACCGAGTGGGTGATGCGCGCCTCCGGCATGCCGAACTCGGCCTCGCCGTCCATGTCGGGGAAGTCGGACTCGTCGACCTGATCACTCGCCTTGGCGTCGGCGATGCTTCGTTTGATGGCGTCGCGATTCATCGTCGCCTCGAACACTCGCTCGACGCCGGCGATCTCCGCGCCGCGCGCTCCGACCCGGTGAACCTGCAGGTGATCGGGGTGGCCGTAACCGCCGATCTCGTCGTAGATGGTGACCACATCCGCGCGTTCCTCGATCAAAATCTGGGCGAAACGGTGAGCGGCCTGCTCGATGTCGGCCTTCCAGAAACTGTACGGGCCGTCGTTCTCGGGCGTGCCCATCATTCCCGAATCGACATAGCCGAGAAACTCGACGCGCGACACGCCCAACACCGACGCGGAGGCCAGGGTCTCGGAGATTCGACGGAGACCGAGCTGCTCGCCTGGATCGAGGAAACCATCCTCGACCTCGCCGTGTTCGCCTCTGGTGCCCACCACCAACACCACGCGATGCCCCTCGGCTGCAGCATGGGCCATCAAGCCTCCGGTCGCGATCGATTCATCGTCTGGGTGTGCATGGAGGCAGACAAGGGTGGCCATGAGTCGACGCTAGCGGTGGCTCGGCGGGCCGATCGCCGCTGCCACCCGCTCTCCTGAACGCACTGCGCTCTCCATGTACCCCGCCAACGCTTCGGTGTGTTCCCCGGCGAAGCGGATCGGCCCCACTGGCTGGCGCAGCGCACTCCACCACGGCACCAGCTGGCCTGGCCGGAAGTGCGCGTAGCCGCCACCGGTGTACTGCTCGTGCTGCCAAGCCCGAGTGAAGGTGCCCCCTCGAAGGCCGTGGTCGATCGCTCCCCCACTCAGCACCGTCTCGACCTGACCCTGCACTCGATCGATGCGATCGTCGTCTCGGAGTCGGCCGATCGACTCCCCGTACTGCGCGGTGGTGAACGCAGTGAGGATTCCGCCGACCGTGTCGGTGGTGTCGGTGGCATCCCAGCTCACCCGATAGTCGGTGTCGGCCAATGACTCACCCCAGGCGTTCGGACCGCGTCGACGCCAGAACCGTTCCGAGTACTGGGTGATGGTCTTGGTAGCGGCACCCAGCTCCATCGCGTCGACCCACGCCATCACCGACGAGGGCAGCTTCGGGGCGAACGCGACGTGACGCAACGCCGGCGGCGGCAGCGCCACGACGAGATGACGTCCGCGGTGGACTGCGTTGCCGGAGGCCACCTCGACCGAGCTCGACGTCCACTTCACCGAGGTCACCGGTGAGCTCAACACGAGATCGTCGCCCAACCTGGCCGCCAGCAGCTTCGGCACCTGATCGTTTCCGCCCTCGACTCGCATCGCCTCGGTCTCACCGGCCGTTGGCAGCGCCTCCTGTTGGGCGAGAAACAGCAACGACAGCTCGGCCAAGTCGCAGGCGTACTCGCTGCCGGTGACGCCGGCGATCACGAACCGAGTCAAATCGTCGAGCTCCAAT
>JBBQLA010000074.1:0-8622 GCA_038327485.1 Acidimicrobiales bacterium | reverse complement strand
CGCGGCTGCGGTGCTGGCCCGGCCCGACTGGCTGTGGGGTGCCGAGCACGGGGTGAACGAGTGGGGCGTGGCGATCGGCAACGAGAAGCTGCCGAGCCGCGGCGGCAACCGGGTGGAGATCTCCGCCGACGCGGCGCGGCTCGGCGCCGAGCACCGGGTGCTGATGGCCTGGCCCCAGGACCGTTACCAGTACGCCTCGCGCTACCTGGCGGTCGTCACCGATCACCTGAAGACCTCAGCCGGCGTGTCGATCCGCCCCGCGCCGGGCATCCAGCCATCGACCGCGGTCACTCGAGCCGACCGGGTTCGCATCAATCGGATGGCGTTGCAGTCACACGCGATTCAACCCGACGTCGACTGGTCGCACGTGATCTCGGCAACCAGCTTCGTGACCCGCAGCGAAGCCAACGCCAGCGGTTCGGTCGACGAGATGGCTGCAATCGCGCGCGCCGAGGATCACCCGATCCGCAACCTCGTGGTCAACGCGCCGACGATCTACGGCGGGGCGCAGCTCCTCACCGGACAGGTCAGCGTCACCGACTTTCGCGACGCCGACGGCGTGATTCCCCAGACCGGGCCGTTCACCCACTCGGCTCATTGGGTCGACTTCATCATGACGTTGCCGGATCATCCGGCAACCAGCGCGGGCGCTCCGGTGGTGATCTACGGCCACGGCATCTCCGTGACCAAGGAGACCATGTTCACGGTGTCGTCGCTCAATGCCGCCAAGGGTTTGGCGACGGCGGCCATCGACATCCCCAACCACGGGTCGCGCAACGGCGAAGGGGGGTACCTGCTGGCCATCGCCAACCCTCACGACTTCGGACGGCTGGCCTCGATGCCCGTGCAGGGCGAGCTCGACAACCTCAGTCTGTTGATGGCGATCAAGACCCACTTCGCCACGATTGACACCTTCCCCCACGACTGGTGGACGACCACCTACGGCGATGGGATCGCCGATCTCGACACTTCGCACGTGCTCTACGAGGGAACCTCGATGGGCGGCTTCCTCGGAGCGGAGTTCGCCGCGTTGGCTCCCGAGATCGACGGCGCCTTCGTGCAGGTCGCCGGCACCGGGATCATCGACACGCTGTTCCACTCGCTGCTGTGGCCGCTGTTCACCGGGGTGGAGCCATTCGGAGCGACCCCGGGTGACGCCCACGCCCTGGTGGCGACGGCAGGCCAACTGCTCGACCGGGGGGACAACGTCTATTTCCTCGATCGGCTCCGTGAGCACGCCACGCCCTTCTATTTGGTCTACGCGGACGACGACGGGGTGGTGCCCAACACGTCGAGCGAGCGGATGATTCGCCAGCTCGAGCTGCCGATCGTGGGGACGCAGTACCACGCGGTGCCGCGAACGACGGCGTTGGCCACGATGCCGGCCAACGGCACCGGTGCGACGCAGATCCCGACCGATTACCTCGATTCGAACTTTGCTCAGCCGCTCCTGACCCACGTGTCCTTCGCGGACCCACTGCCGACGGCGCTGCTCGGCCAGTGGCTCGACCAGCGAATCGTGGGCATGCAACCTGCCGGGTAGCTTCGACGGGTGATTCTCGTCGACGCCGCTGCGGTCAGTGCGTCGCGACCGACCAAGCGTCTGTTCGACGAGGTCTCGGTCACCATCTCGAGCGGCGAACGCCTGGCAATCGTCGGGATCAACGGCACCGGCAAGTCCACATTGCTCCGCGTGTTGGCCGGCACCGGCACCCCTGAGTCCGGCTCGGTGCGTTTTGGTCGAGACGTGCGGGTCTCGATGCTCGAACAGGACCCGCGACTGTCCGGCGGCACGGTCAGCACCGGCGCCGGCGGTACGTGGGAGTCCGACGCCATCCTCGACAAGCTGGGCATGGGATCGATGCTCGACACGCCGGTCGAGCAACTGTCGGGCGGCCAAGCCAAGCGAGTTGCATTGGCCAAAGCTCTGGTGACGCCAGCGGACCTGCTCATCCTCGACGAGCCGACCAACCACCTCGACATCGACGCCATCGCCTGGCTCGAGGACCGACTGGCCTCCTGGACCGGCGGACTGGTGCTGGTGACGCACGATCGCCACGTGTTGGACCGCGTGACCACCCGGATCCTCGAGCTCGATCGTGGCGCGGGTCACCTCCACGACGGTGGGTATCAGAGCTACCTCGACGCCAAGGCCGTGCGCGAGGAGCAGGCCGCCACGAGCGAGCAAGTGCGTCGCAATCTCGCCAAGACCGAGCTGGCGTGGCTGCGGCGAGGTGCTCCGGCGCGTACGGCCAAGCCGAAGGCCCGCATCGCAACCGCGACGGCCATCGTCGAGGGGCGGGCCGAAGCCGCGGCCCGAACTGGCGACCTGGATCTGCATCGTGATGTTCCGCGTCTCGGTGACGTGGTCGTCGAATTGGAGGTTGTGGGTCATCGCTGGACTCCCGACAGTCCATGGTTGCTGCACGACGTCGAGCTCCGGCTCGATCCGCGCGAGCGGCTCGGTGTCGTCGGGGTCAACGGCACCGGCAAGTCGACGCTGCTCGAGCTGATGGCCAAGCGGATCGTTCCCGAGGTGGGTGAGGTGCGCTGGGGGAGCACTGTGCGCCTGGCCACCTACGACCAGCACGGCAGTCAGATGGATGGATCACTGCGGGTTCGTGAGGCGATCGCCGGTCCGAACCGTCCCCCCGACTACCGCGACGCAGCGTTGGCCGAGTCCTTCTGGTTCGACGGCGACGCACAGTGGGCGCCGATCTCGTCGCTGTCCGGTGGCGAACGTCGGCGACTGCAATTGGTGCTCACGTTGGCCGAGCAGCCGAACGTCCTGCTGTTGGACGAGCCGACCAACGATCTCGACCTCGACACGTTGCGGGCGCTCGAGGACTTTCTCGAGACCTGGCCGGGAGCGTTGGTGGTGGTCAGCCACGATCGAGCGTTCCTCGAGCGAGTCGTGGCCGATGTCGTGGTGCTCGATGGCACGGGCACCGTGGCGCGTCGACCCGGTGGCTACGCCGGGTGGGAGGAGGAACGCCGCGGCGGACGGCGGCGGCGCGGCGGGTCGATGACCCTGGCCGAACCGGAAACGCCGGTCCGCTCTCCCTCCGGAGGCGGAGTGGCCGCGGCGTCGGGTGCGGGCGACAAGTCGGTGAGTCCGTCGACGTTGCGGCATCGCCTGCGGTCGGCCGAGCGGGACATGGCGACGATTCAGAAGGAACACGACCAACTGGTATCGGAGCTGGCGGTGCTGACCGACCATGTGCAACTGGCGGAAGTGAGCCGGCGTCTTGCCGAGGTGTTGGAGCGGCTGTCGATCGCCGAGGAGTCGTGGCTCGCAGCTGCCGCCGACATCGAGGACCGTGGCCTCGAGTCCTGAGAAGCGCACCGTCGCGCGGAATGGTCACGGCCGCTCAGCTGTTCAATGATGACGGCATTCGATCCGGAGAAGTGGACAGATGAGCACGACCGACAGCACGACAGAAACCGCGACCGTCGACGGTGATCCTGGCGACCAGGCGTCGCAGATCCTCGAGATCACCTCAGTTGCCATGGAGACCGTGCTACGGATCCGCTCCGAGGAGCCCGATCCGTCGTTGCTGGGTTTGCGGGTCGAGGTCACCGGGGTCAAGGGTCCCGTGTACACCTACGACCTGAGCTTCGACGAGCTGTCGCTCGCCCTCGACACCGACATCATCGAGATGGTGGGCGACCTGTCGGTCATCGTGCCCGAAGCCAGTGCCGATCAGCTCCGCGGTTCGGTGCTGGACGTTCCTCGCTCGGCCGGCCAGGGCGGCCTCGTCATCCGAAACCCCAATCGTCCCAACCCGCTCGCCGGGGTCGACCTGCACCTCGAGGGCACCATCGCCGAGCAGGTGCAGCAGCTGCTCGATCAGTCGGTCAATCCATCGCTGGCCTCCCACGGTGGTTTCGCCACTCTCGTCGGGGTCGATGACGAGAACAAGGTGTACCTCACCATGGGTGGCGGCTGTCAGGGGTGCGCCATGTCGGCAATGACCCTGCGTGACGGCATCGACCGGGCGATCCACGAGGCGATCCCCGAGGTCGTCGAGGTCATCGACACCACCGAGCACTCCGCCGGCGAGAACCCCTTCTACACCTGACCCCCACCGATTTGTAGGGCCACTCGGCACCGCCACGTACGTGGCGGCGCGACAGAACGGGTGGGTTGGGGGCTGGCGGGGTGCGAGCGTCAGCGTTCGGCGTTGGCGCTGCGCCAAGCGGAGATCTAAGCCATCACACCGTCGGCGTCGAGGCCGAGGCTGTGCAGGATCGCATCCGCGCTGCCCTGCGCCATGAACGCCAAGGGAACGCCGAGCACTCGCACGGCGGGGCCGTCCACGGGGGCCAGATCCCGCAAGGCGTCGGCGATCATCGACCCGACGCCGCCGTCGCGGAGCCCGTCTTCGATGGTCACGACGAGGCGATGTCGAGCGGCGTCATGGAGCATTTCGGAATCGAGCGGCATGACGACCCGCGGGTCCCAGACGGTCACATCGTGGCCGTCCGCAGCCAGCCGATCGGCCGCCTCGCGTGCGGCGGCAAGCATCTTGCCGACACCGATGATGCAGATCGAGCCACCCTCACGAACCAGTCGAGCGGAGAGTCCGGAACCGACGTCGCCCTCCATCGCCGGTGGCGGCGCAGTCTTGGAGAATCGGATCGACGCCGGCCCGTCGAGTTCGAGCGCGTCGTGGAGCATCTGGCCGACCTCGCCGTACGAGCTCGGCGCGAACACGGTCATCCCCGGCACCTTGGTGCACAGCACCATGTCGAGGACGCCGTTGTGGCTGGCACCGTCGTCGCCGGTGATCCCTGCTCGATCGAGCACGAAGGTGACCGGCAGGCGGTGCAGTCCGACGTCGAGGTTGACCTGATCGATGGCCCTGGTGAGAAAGGTCGAGTAGACCGCGACCACCGGTCGAGCGCCGGCCATCGCCATACCGGCAGCTGACGTGACGGCGTGCTGTTCGGCGATGCCGACGTCGATCAGTCGCTCCCCGAACCGCTTGCCGAACGGGAGCAGGCCGGTCGAGTCGGGCATGGCGGCGGTGATGGCCACCAACTCGGGCCGGGCCTCGCCTTCGGCGATGATCGCCTCGGAGAACGCTGCGGTGTACGAACCGGGCTTCAACTCCGACAGATCGTGCATGTTCTTGATCTCGTCGTTCTCAGCCGGCGCGTAGCCGCGGCCCTTCTGTGTGATGACGTGCACCACGACCGGTCCGCCCATGGTGGTCGCGTTGGTCAGCGCCCGTTCGAGCGCCGGGACGTCGTGCCCGTCGAGCGGTCCGAGGTATCCCACGCCGAGGTCCTCGAAGAACGCCGGCGGCTCGAACATCTGGCGGACCGCCGCCTTGGCGCCGTCGAGCCCGCGCTCGAGGTAGGTGCCCACCGCCGGGACCTCCGCCAACAGCCGTTCGAAGCGAGCTTGTTGGCGACGATAGGTCGGGTTGGCCCGAAGCTTCGACAGGCTGTCGGAGAGTCGTGAGACCGTGGGGGCGTAGGACCGACCGTTGTCGTTGAGCACGATGATCACGTTGCGGCCGGCGACACCCAGGTTGTTCAGGCCCTCATAGGCCATGCCGCCCGTCATGGCGCCGTCGCCGATCACTGCCACGATCCGGTGCTGAGGACCGCCGTGCAGCTCCTGGGCGGTGGCCATGCCGTAGGCGTAGGACAACACGGTGGACGCGTGGCTGTTCTCGATCCAGTCGTGATCGGACTCGGCTCGACTCGGGTAACCGGAGAGCCCGCCTTGCTGGCGCAGGGTGTCGAAGGCGGCGAAACGACCGGTGACCAGCTTGTGGACGTAGGCCTGATGGCCGGTGTCCCACAGGATCTTGTCGTGGGGCGAGTCGAACACGCGGTGGAGTGCCAGCGTCAGCTCGACCACTCCGAGATTGGAACCGAGGTGGCCGCCGCGCTCGGTGACCCGCTCGACGATCACCTCGCGGATCTCCTGAGCCAGCTGATCGAGCATCGGATAGTCGAGCCGGCGAAGATCAGCAGGCGACGAGATTCGTTGCAGGAGCGTCACAACATGAATCTACGGCGCATCGGCGGCATCAGCGACGTCATGCTCGATCTCTCCATAGATCTCCCCGTCCATCTCTCCATCGATTGCGAGGGACTTCCGTCCACCTCCGACGGCAAAGCTGGGCGCACCGAACGCCGAGGTGGCGACCGCGATCAGGTACGTGGCCAGGCCCAGCGCCAACGCCCGCTCCCGGGAGGCCCCAATGGCACCGAAGAACAGCACGAAACCGCCTTCGCGGACCCCGAGTCCACCGAAACCGAGGGGCAGGTTCTGCCCGATTGCCGTCGGGGGGAAGAACACCAGCACCGCCAGCACGCCGACGGTCGGGAGGTCGAGCGCACGGGCCGCCATCCACACCGACAGACACTGCGTCAGCTGGAAGGCGACGCCGACTCCCACCAATGAGACGCCCGCGCCGGGGGTCGTCCGGATGGCGTCGATGCCGAGATGGACCGAGCCGATCCAACGCCTCCAGCCCGTCGCGGTGCGGGCCGCCGTCGACCACCGACGATTGGCGGCCACGGCGATGAGCGCTGCCAGTCCGACGAGGGTGACGACGTTGATCAGGATGGCGGTGACGATCGGGCCCCCGAGGCGGCGGTACTCGGGCGTGAAGGCCAAGGTGATGAGGCTGATGGCCGGGAGCACCAGCCATCCGGTCAGTCGCTCGAGCGCAATCGAGGCGAACGCCACCGCACGATCATCGATGTCTCTTCCGAGCCGGGACACCCGGATGACATCGCCGCCGAACGCCGTCGGCAGCACGTTCGACACGAACTGCCCGGCCAGGAACTGATGGAGCAACCGTCGGTACGGCACGCGATGGCCGAGGGGAATCAGGACTCGCGACCACCTCAGCGTCTGCAGTCCGTAGGCCAACAGCAAGGTGGCCGCCGAGCCCGCCAGCCACCATCCGGTACGCGCCGTCCAGGTGGGCACCAGCTTCTCGGCATCGAAGTTCGGGAGGCGCCAGACCAGGAAACCCAGCAACGCGAGGCTCCCGATGATTCGCAACACCAGCGACCACGGGAACCGTATGGGCACCTTGGTCACCTTGGTCACCTTGGGCTGCGACCTGGGGCCATCTGATTCCGGGAGGTCGCTGATGTCTCATTCTGACGTACCGTTGCACCCATGCTGCGACGTTCGATCGATGTTGGTGACGTGACGTTGGACGTGCTCGAGGGCGGAGCTGGCGGTCACCCGCTCCTGCTCGTCCACGGATTCACCGGGGTCAAGGAGGACTTCGCGGACGAGATCGAACCCCTGGCGGCGCTGGGCTACCACGTCGTGGCGCCCGACCTTCGCGGTCACGGCGACTCGTCGAAGCCCACCGATGAGTCGGCTTACTCCTACCCGATCTTCGTGGGGGACATGTGGGCATTGGCCACAGCGTTGGGTTGGGAGCGCTTCGATCTGCTGGGCCACTCGATGGGCGGGATGATTGCCCAACTGATGGTGTTGGAGCATCCCGAGCGGATCAGTGGTCTGGTGCTCATGGACACGCACCACTCGTTCGTCTCCACGCTCACCCCCGACCTCGTGGAGGTCGGCATCGACCTGGCCCGGACGCAAGGGCTCGCGGTGATCGTCGAACTCCTCAAGATGTTCGAGGACGTCGATGACGGCTCGCCCTATCAGCGGCTGTGCCGGGAGCGGCCCGGGTATCGGACGTGGTCCGAATCGAAGTCACTCACCGCCTCGCCGGCGATGTACGCGTCGATGTTGCCCACGTTCCTCAACGGAACCGACCGCCTGCAGCAACTGCGGGTGATCGAGTGCCCCACGCTCGTGATGGTCGGCGAACACGATGAGGCGTTCGTCGGCGCATCGAAGCGAATGGCTGAGGTGATCCCGAACGCCGTGTTGGCCGTGTTGGCCGAGGGCGGTCACTGTCCTCAGTTCGAGGCCACCGACGAGTGGCGGACCGCGTTCCACGGATTTCTCGCCGAGTCGTCATCGCACGAATCATTGGCCTCGTGATCGCAGTCGTGTCGCAGTGCTGGTCGCTCGACGGAGGCGATCACGCCGCTGGCTACGAGGCCCGGTATCAGGAGTTCCTCGAGTTCCATCGCAAGCACGTCGGGTTTCGCGGTCGCCAGTTGCTTCGTGGCATCGACGACCCGACGCACTTCACCAATCTCCGCTTCTTCGATTCGGTGGCCGCGTACGAGGAGCTCATTCAGATCCCGGGCTACGCCGAGCACATCGGAGCGCTGAGCCAGCACCTCGACCTGGCCCGGATCCTCCCCAAGGAGTACGTCGAACTGGTGGTGCAGGACGGCCCAGTCGGCTGTCAGGCTTTGACGTGACGGTGCTGCGATGACCACATTCGTGTGCATCCACGGCGCGTTCCGAGGTGGATGGGCCTTCGCCGAGGTTCAACGCGAACTCGCGCTGCTCGGCCACGAGGTGTACACCCCGTCGCTCACCGGCATGAGTGATCGCGGTCAGCTGCGGCCGCCGGACCTGGGGCTGTCGACCTGGATCGCGGATGTGGTGTCGATCGTGGAGGGTGACGATCTGCGCGACGTGGTGTTGGTCGGACACAGCATGGGGGGCCTGGTGATCACGGCCGCAGCGCAGCAGTGCGCTGATCGTGT
>JBBQLA010000073.1:0-8665 GCA_038327485.1 Acidimicrobiales bacterium | reverse complement strand
CTTCGCGAAGCGCTGGTTCAGCCGCGGCCACGAAACTCGTCGACCGAGTTCGTTCGATCACCCCGGCACGGCTCGTCCCGAACGAGTTGGCAAACCGTCGAGACGACACCTCGCCGTAGCCGCCGGACTCGTTGATCACGTCAGCCCAATCGCGTTCGCGATGGTCGCTGCAGGGGCGGCCGCCGCTCATCACGCACGTTCCAACACATCAGCAGAACACCGCCGGGACGCAACACCCGTGCGATCTCCGCCAACGCCGGCTGCGGGTCGAACCAGTGAAATGCCCGGGCGACGGTGACCGCGTCGGTCGAGTCGCCGTCGAGCGGAAGCGACTCGGCGCCGACTCACTCATTCCCAGACCGTGTCCTCGTTGTACGGACGTCGACGGGCCGGCGCGGCGTCGGTCTTCCAGACCATCACCTTGCGCTTGAAGTAGCAGACCTCGACGCCGTGCTGGTTGAACGCCTTGGTCTCGACCGTGACGATGCCCCGGTCACCCTTCGATGACTCGCGACTCTCGAGCACCAACGTCTCCGCGTAGATCGTGTCGCCGTGGAACGTCGGGTTCTTGTGCCGGAGCGTCTCGATCTCGAGGTTGGCGATCGCTGCGCCGGACACGTCCGGCACGCTCATGCCCAAGGCAAGGCTGTACACGAGGTTCCCGACGACCACGTTCTTCTTGTGCACCGTCTCGTTCTCAGCGAACCACACGTTGGTGTGCAGCGGGTGGTGGTTCATCGTGATCATGCAGAACAGGTGATCGTCGTACTCGGTGATGGTCTTGCCGGGCCAGTGGCGGTAGATGTCGCCGGGAACGAAGTCCTCGAGATAGCGGCCGAACGGTCGGTCGTAAATGGTCACGTGGATCCACCTTCTGCGTCTCGGCCCCTGAATCGGCCGGACCCACATGGTGGCACGGCTCATTTCGGATCACCCAGCCGCCGATAGGAGTGGCTGATGGACGAGGGCCAGAAACACCGCGGGACGAGCAATGTCCTCGAGTCGGACAAGGCGTTCTGGATGCGCATCCTGCACATGCGTTGCATCTTGGCGCTGTTCCTGGCCATCGGACTGGGCTCGCTCAGCCAGTTCGGCCCCCATCGACTGTGGTTCGCCATCGCCCTGGCCAGCACCTCCGCAGTGCAGAACCTGCTGCTGTACCGGCTCGTGCAACGAACCGGCACGCTGCCCGAGGCGGTCACGTGGTCCGACTACGCCTTCGGCGCGGTCTTCGGCGTACTGCTGCCGCCGGCGTTCCCGTGGATGCTCATCGTGCTCACGGCGTCGGTGGCGCAGCACGTGGTGGCCTATCCCCGACGGGTGAGTCGACGGTTGCTCATCGCGTGGAGCGTGCCATTCCTGATCGTCGGCATCGCCGTGCATCCCGACGGCTGGATCCCCGCCTATCTCATCTTCCTCATCAGCTCATTCGGTTCGATCGCGATCATCGGTCCTGTGGCCGACCAGGAGCGATCCCTGCGCGGTCGCCACGAGACACTGATCGAACAACTCAGGATGGTCGTCTGGGAGTCGACCGGCGATCGCACCTCGCTGACCCACGTGAACGATGCGCTGCACGACCTGCTTGGCCACCCTCGTGACCACTGGGCCACGCCAGGGTTCTGGGAGTCGTTGGTGCACCCGGCGGATCGTTCGGTGATCGACACCAGCAGTACCGGTTTCGCCGAGCATCGCAGCCACGACCTCGAGTACCGGATCCTGACCACGACCGGCGACTACCGCTGGGTCCTCGAGATGGTCCGGATCGCTGAACCCGACGCTGATGGCCTGCGCCTGGCCCGAGGCGTGATCATCGACGTCTCGGACCGCAAGCAGGCCCAACAGCAGTTCGGCCAGCTCGGACAGTTCGTGGCCGACCTGCCGTTGCCGTTGCACATCCTTCGCCTGGACGACCTTTCGGATCCGAGTACGTTCCGTTATGTCGCCATGAATCGCGCCGCTTCGGATCAGACGGGAGCCGATCTGCAAGACATGGCGGCATGGGTCCCCGGTGCCGGACCGCTGGGCGAGCAGGAGTTGGCGCTGCTGTCGCGCTACGCGGAGTCCATCCGAACTGGGACTTCCATCGAGCTGACCGACCACGAGCGCGACCTGGGCGAGACGATCGGCGTGCGCCGCTTCCACATTCGGGGCACGCCACTGCCCGATCAGGCGATCGGCATCTCCATCGAGGACGTGACCGAGCAACGCGAGGCAGCGCAGAACCTCCGCTACCAGGCGATGCATGACTCGCTGACCGGACTACCGAACCGAGCCATGCTGCGCCACCGGCTCACCGACGCGCTCGACAACGCAGCGATCTCGGGTCAACCCGTGGCGCTGCTGTTCATGGACCTCAACCAGTTCAAAGAGGTCAACGACGCGCTGGGCCACCACCACGGTGACCGACTGTTGATCGAGTTGGGTAAACGGCTGGCCCGCGTCGTCGATCCCGAGGACCTGGTCGCCCGCCTCGGCGGCGACGAGTTCGCCGTGGTGTTGTCGAACGGTGCCACCGTCCGTCACGCCATCGAGACCGCGAAGCGAATCGCCCACAGCTTCGAGGAACCGGTCGAGATCGACGGCATCACCCTGCAGACCAACGTGAGCATCGGGATCGCGCTCTCACCCGAGCACGGCAGCGAAGCCGACATCCTCACCCAGCGCGCCGATGTGGCCATGTACAAGGCCAAGAGCACCGGGGTCGGCGTGAGCCTGTACTCCCCCGAAAGTGATCGCAGCTCAGTGCGACGGCTCACCCTGTTGTCGGACCTCAAGCGCGCCGCCGACGACAACCAGTTCGTGGTGCACTACCAGCCGCGGATCGACCTGGCGACGGGCGACGTAGTCGATGTCGAAGCCCTGGTCCGTTGGGAGCACCCCGTCTTCGGGCTGCTGCCCCCGACCGAGTTCATCGAGTTGGCCGAGGTCTCGGGTGCCATCCAACAGCTGACGACCTTCGTGATGGCCGCGGCACTGCACGAGATGGACGCGTTGGCCACCGCCGGTCATCGGTTGGGGGTCGCGGTGAACCTGTCGGTGAGAAACCTGTACGACCCGATGTTGCTCGACACGATCGGGTCGTCACTCGCCGCCAGCGGACTCGATCCGTCGCGGCTACGCGTCGAGATCACCGAATCCGAGTTGATGGACGATCCGGCACTGGCCATGGACGTCCTGAGCCAGATCCGGGCCCAGGGAATCGAGGTGTCGGTCGACGACTTCGGCACCGGATACTCCTCGCTGGCCTACCTGCGGAACCTGCCCATCTCGGAGATCAAGATCGACAAGTCGTTCGTGGCCGACCTCGATCGAGGCGACACCACGTTGGTCCGGTCGATCATCGACCTCGGTCACAACCTCGATCTTCGTGTCGTGGCCGAAGGGGTTGAGTCGGGGCCGGTGCTCCGCCAACTCGCCGACTTCCACTGCGACACCGCCCAGGGCTACTTCATCTCGAAACCGTTGCCACTCGATGAGCTGATCGTGTTGCTCAACCGCAATGGCGACCACTACCGCGGCTGGCTGCCGCGCCTCCCCTCGGATGTGGGACGCCCGGTTACCCCTCGGTAACATCGGCGTCATGAGTGACGCTCTCCTCGGTCCCGCACTGACCACTGCCTCCACCGCCATCGACGCAGCCCAAGCGGTCGTCGATGCCGGCATCGCCCAACTCGCCGCCAATGGCATCGAGGCCAACCAGGTCCTCGCCTACGACGTGGCCCATGCCGCAGCCGCGGTCCAGTCGGCGCGTGGCCTGCTGAGCTACGGCCAGCGTGGTCACGTCGAGGAGCGCATCACCTGCGCGTTCGCGGCCGACGCCGTCGCCGACCTGGGCGCCAAGCTGTTCGGCCGGGAAGCCCAGTGGGGCGTCGCTCCTACGGCACTCGACGGCGTGCGTTCGTTCGTGGCCGAGTACCGGTCGCCCGAGTTCCTGGCCGGACTCGCCGGCGAGCAGGGCCCCCGCCACCTCGACGACGACTTCGAAATGGTGCAGGACGCCTTCCGTCGCTTCGCGGAGGAGAAGCTCAAGCCGATCGCCGAGCACATCCACCGCCACAACGACGACATCCCCGAGGACGTGATCACCGGCCTGGCCGAGATGGGCGCCTTTGGGCTCTCCATTCCTGAGGAGTACGGCGGCTTCGCCACCGGCGGCGAGTCCGACTACATCGCCATGGTGGTCGCCACCGAGGAACTGTCGCGAGGCTCGCTCGGCTGCGGCGGTTCGCTGATCACCCGTCCCGAGATCCTGGCCCGAGCGCTCGAAGCTGGGGGCACCGAAGCGCAGAAACAGGAGTGGCTACCTCGTCTCGCCGTGGCCGAGGTCATGAACGCCGTGGCCGTCACCGAGCCCGACTACGGCTCCGACGTTGCCGGCGTGAAGGTCACCGCCACCGCCGCGACCGTCGACGGCATCGACGGCTATCTCCTCAACGGAGTCAAGACCTGGTGCACCTTCGGCGCTCGGGCCGATGTGTTGTCGCTCCTGGCTCGCACCGACCCCGATCGCTCGATCGGTCATCGTGGCCTGTCGTTGTTCATCGTGCCCAAGCTGCGCGGCGAGGCCCACGGCTTCGTTCACACCCAGGCCGAGTCGGAGATGACCGGCAGCGGCAAAATGGAGGCCCGGCCGATCGACACCATCGGGTATCGCGGCATGCACTCCTACGAGATCGCCCTCGAGGACTGGTTCGTCCCGGCCACCAACCTGATCGGCGAGGCCGCCGGCATGGGTCGTGGCTTCTACTACCAGATGGCCGGATTCGAGAACGGCCGACTGCAGACCGCCGCCCGCGCCGTCGGCGTCATGCAGGCCGCCTACGAGGCCGCCGCGGAGTATGCCGTCAATCGAAGCGTGTTCGGCCACCCCATCGGCGAGTACCAGCTGACCCAGGCCAAGCTCGCCCGCATGGCCGTGATCATCCAGGGCGCCCGGCAGTTCTCCTACGAGGTGGCCCGCATGATGGCCAAAGGTGAAGGGACGCTCGAAGCCACGCTCATCAAGGCCTACGTGTGCAAGGCCGCCGAGTGGGTCACCCGCGAGGCCATGCAGATCCACGGCGGCATGGGCTACGCCGAGGAATACGACGTGAGTCGCTACTGGGTCGACGCTCGTGTGCTGTCGATCTTCGAAGGCGCCGACGAGACCCTGTGCCTCAAGGTGATCGCCCGCCAGTTGGTGGCACGACACGAGCAGCAGGTCGCAGCGCAGGCGGGCTCAGACAGCTGATCGAATCTTGATCGTCCGGAGCTTGGTCGTCCTCGCCGCCGGCGTCGGTTCGGGGGCATTGTCGGCCCTTCTCGGAGTGGGTGGTGCTGTCGTCAGCACGCCGGCCATCAGAGCGGTCGGCGCATCGCCGGAGCTGGCGTTGGGCTCGACGGTGCCGGCCATCATCCCGTCGGCCATCGTCGGCACGATCCGATACCACCGCCTGGGCCTGGTCGATTGGAAGGTCGGCCTGTGGTGCGGCGGGGCCGGGGCGGTCTCGGCGGCGGGTGGCGTGTGGACTTCGACCGTCGTGGACGCCCACTGGTTGATGGTGGCGACCGCGTTCCTCATGCTCTACAGCGCGTTCTCGGTGCTTCGATCGACCCGAACCGAACCCGCGCCTCTGGTGGCGGCCCTCGTTGCTGATGCGCTTCCGCCCGATGCTGTCGTCGCGGTCGAGCGGCGAGCGCAGATCGGCTGGCTCGTGGTGATCGGCCTGGGCGCCGGCTTCACCGCTGGACTGCTCGGTGTGGGCGGCGGGCTCATCATGGTCCCGGCCTTCACACTGGTCCTGCGCATGCAGGTCAAGGAGATCATCGCGTCGAGTCTCGTGGCGGTCGCGATGATGTCGGTCACGTCGCTGTTCGGGCATCTCATCGCCGGCCACATCGACTGGAGTTACGCGTTGCCACTGGCTGTCGGCGTGATCCCCGGAGCGCGCCTCGGGTCCCGTTTCACCGCGACCGCCAGCGACCGCACGATGAAGCTGGTGTGCGGCGCACTGCTGGTCGTGTTCGGCATCTACTACCTCACCACCGAACTCCAAGGCGCCCTCTGAATCGCACCCATTTGTAGTGCCAACCCGTACGCGTGCGTACGCGTTGGCACTACAAAACACAGGAATGACCCAGTGGGGCAGGTCAGTGGCAGTGGGAGTTGGGGGGCAACTCGAGGGTGGGATTGCGGTCGAAGAAGCCCACCGGGCGGAGCAGGAAACCGGTCCACTCAACCGGCATGACTGGCCAGTCCTCGGGGCGCGGCACATGGGTCAGGCCGAAGGTGTACCAGAGCACCACGTCGGTTCCGTCGCCGTCGCCGACCAGGTCACGATCAGCTTCGATCCACTCGGGAATGCCGGCGCCACCATCGTGCTGGTTGGGGAAGTCTCCGGCGGCACGTATCTCGGTGCGTTCGAAGCGAGTGGCCCACAGGTTGTGGCGGGCGAAGCCGGCGCGCCGCCCGACCGACGACTCCGCGGATGCCAACATCGTGGGTGTCGTCATGGTCGGCACCAGCTGATAGGCCACTGGCCGGCCGAGCCCGTTGAGGACGCCGGGATTGCTCACCTTCCACGACCGACTCGTCGCCGGATCGAGATCACGTCCACCGTCGGACTCGCTCCGCAGCACCCTCGACGTGGCACGGAACGCGTTGCCCCACGGGTTGTCGTCACCCGGCGGTGCCGGTTCGGTCCAGCATTCCTCCACGAGGTTCTGATCACCGTCGACATCGAGGTCGAGGCGCACGCAGAACAGGTGCTGGTGCAGCGGTGCGGCCAGCCCAGGTGCGATCAACACCGAGTTCGCCGGCTCGTCACCGTGGTTGACGGCCTGGGTCGACATGATGCCGGTGAGTCGCACCTCGAGCCCGACTTGGCCGTCCACGTACAGGTGCCAGGCGAAGGCGTACTCGTAGTTCCCCACCGTGGCCACGTGGTTGATGACCATGCGGCGATGACGACGAACCTCGGACTGACCGGTCCACAAGTCGACGTGCTTCCACAGGATCCCGAAGTCTTCCTCGTGCAAGCAGATGGCGTTGGGGATGACCCACGGATTGCCCTGTTCGTTGGCCAGCACGCCGTCGAGGTAGGTGATGTCGCCGAGACAATCGCAGCCGAGGGTCAGCGGTTGGGTCATTCGTCCGAGGCCCCACTCTCCGGCGTCGAACGCGTTCTTCCACCCGTGAATCTCGCCAGGGTCGCCGTAGGGCACGATCATCTCTGACACCGACAGACGATGCGCCACGCTACGGATTCGGTCGCCGTCGTCCCAGCCGAGTTGGTGCAGCACCACACCTTCAGAGGGGTCGAAGGAGATGCGCACCTGCCATCGGTGCCACGTCAACAGGTTGCCGTCGACGGTGAACCCGGGGCCGTCGGGTTGGGTGATCTCGATGGGCGCCAAGTGACGCGATGGCTGGTGATCCGCGGCGGTGTAGCGGCCGTGGGTCAACGGAATCGGCGTCACACCGTGGTCGATGACCTCGATCACTTCGCCGCGACCCAGATCGACGTGCACGATGAGCCCTTCGATCGGGCGGGCGTAGCCGTTGTCGTCGGGGGTCTCCCGAAGAAACGAGATGCATCGGGCAATGCGACGTTCGGCCTCGGCTTCGTAGCCGAACACCCCGGCCGGCCACGGATCGACCTGCACCAGGTCGATCTCGCTGATGCCGCGCCGTTCCAGCGCTGCGAGGTAGTCGGGGTGCTCTTTGGTGGCGATGATCGCCATGATCGATTCGCCCATCAGCAGTGCGGGCCGCTGACCCTCGATGGTCTCGGTCGACCGAACGGATCCGACTATGAGATCAACGAGGTGCTCGTACATGGTCAGCTCGGGACCGGGGACCACCAACACCCGCGCCAGGCGCTCCACCGGTTGTCCCGGACGCCACGCCGCAACCGTCGCCTTGGTCGGCTCATCGAGGATGATCTGCACCACCACCGCCCCCTCGCCGAGGCCGCCGGCCGCAATCACCGCGTCACGGGCCACCTCGATCTCGGCGGACGAGAGCGCTGCCAGGGGATGAGCGGTGGTCATCGTCGGACCTCGATCCCGAGGGTGGCGAGGCGGTCGCAGGTGTAGGCGACCGTTCCGGCGAGGTAGGCGGTGGTGTTAGGGAACTTGGCCGACGTCACGTCCCCGAACCACGAGGGCACGTAGGCCTCGAACTCGCCGGACCGCAACAACTCGATCACCGGTTCGACCACCTCCGACGCGGCGACCGCCTCGACATCGGCGATCGACGCGTCGTTGTCGGGCAGCGAGAACAGCTCGGTGTCGACGATGCCCGGGTTCAATACGTGGACTCCGAGCTCGATGCCAGCGACTGCCAGGTCGACGCGCAACCCCTCGGTGAAGGCAGTGATCGCAGCTTTCGACGCGGCGTAGGCGGCTTCGGCTGGCGGTGACAAGCGCGCCGCCACCGACGACACGTTGACAACGGCACCTCTTCGGTCGATCAACTGCGGCAACAGGGCGAGGGTCAAGCGGACCGGCGACGAGTAGTTGATCGCCATGACCGAATCGACGACCTCGGGCGTGAGCTCCCACGCCCATCGTCGTTTGGGGATGCCGGCGTTGTTGATCAGAATGTCGACCCCGCCCAACTCGGTGACCGCGTCGATCGCCAGCTGCTCGACCTGGCCCGGATCGGCGAGGTCGACGGTCC
>JBBQLA010000072.1:0-8683 GCA_038327485.1 Acidimicrobiales bacterium | reverse complement strand
GTCGAGTGCTGTGACGGTGTCGCGCTTGACCTTGAAATGCTTGGTGAGATCGACAAGTCGGATACCGCCGGCGGAATCGCGTGTCGTGGGCACGCTGATGTCCAAGTCGATCCGTCGTTCGGTGGAGGTCATGTCAACGTCGCCCTCTCCAGCCCCTCCGGGCAGGCCGTCGGAATTCATTGCGTCAACGTACTGTCAACGGGAGATTGCCGGGGTGGTCGGACGGGGAACGACCCGCCCGCGAGGGCGAATCGTTCCCCGTCGATGGCGGCCTCGGTCAAGCCGTCGGGTCCTTCTTCAGGTCGGGGTTGTCCTTGTAGACCTCTTCGAGGATCGAGAAGTCGAACAACTTGTCGGCGGTGATGTCGACGCCACCGAAGCCGAGTGACTTCAGGGTCTCGGACACCAGCTCGTCGGTCACCGTCAAGATGCCGTTGGCCTTGGTGTCATTGGTGAGGATCAACTCGTTCTGGCTCTGGGATTCCTTCTCGGTGGAGTCCTTGTCGAGCTTGAGGTCCTTGCCGTAGGTGCTCACGGCCAGGTCCGCGCCGAGCTTGTAGTCCTTGATGGAGTCGCGCCAACCCTTGATGTCAGCGGTGAGGAGCGCCTTCAGCTTGTCGCGGTCCTTCTTCACCGATTCGGTCTTGGCCACATAGATCTGGCTCACCAGCGGGTAGCCGTTGTCGGCGAACATCATCACGGCGACTTCCTGGCCCTTGGCACGAAGGGCGTTGGGCTCGTTGGTGACGAAGCTGAACCAGGCATCGACCTCCTTGGTGATGAGGCCCTCCGGGTTGAATTGGACCGGCACGGTGTTCATGTCGGCGATGTCGAGGTTGTTCGCCTTGAGGAAGGCTTGCCAGATGGGCAGGTTGACGTCCTGCACGCCGATCTTCTTGCCCTTGAGTTCGGCAGGGGTGTTGATGGGGTCATCGGCCCGGCTGACGAAGCAGAACGGGTTCTTCTGGAACAGCGCGCCGATGGCGATCAGCGGTATGCCCTTGAGGATGGCAGGTGCCGTGATGTCCGGCCCGGACGTGCACACGATCGCCTTGCCGGCAGCGAGCGACTGCTCCTGGCTGACGCCGGGTCCGCCGGCGATGAGGTTGACCTTGCTGAAGCCGGCGGCCTTGTAATAGCCCTTGCTGTCGGCGATGTAGTTGCCGGAGAACTCGGCGTTCTTGACCCATGAGAGCTGGAAGTCGAGGGTGCCGAAGTCGGTGGACTTGGTGCCGGAGGCGCCCGTGGACGTCGTCGTCTTGTCGTCGCCGCATGCGGCGAGCAGAGCGCTGCCGCCGACGAGTGCGCCGGCCCCGATTGCACCGTTGCGGAGGAAGCGCCTCCGGTCGAGATTCGATGTCACTGGTCTCTCCTTCGCCCGGGTCGTTGATCGCGGGCACGTCACCAGCGGGCCCCGGGGCACACCGCAAACTAAACCCGGCGTGTTTCGTCGCGCCTCGCGAAACGGTGAACGCAGTGTTTCCGATTCAACATTCTGTTGACCTCTTGACGTGCGCCGTTTTGGCGGGTCAGCGCGCCGCGTTCTTCACGAAGTCGTCCTCGACGGCCTCGGTCGGTTCCTCGCCCACGTAGAAACCACCCCGAACGTGACGCCGAATGGTGTCGTCGTCGGTGGCACGGGCCGCCGAATGCCACAAGTAGGCGTCATGGAAGAGCACGTCGCCGACCTCGCAGTACACCGGGATCTCACCGGGCACCTTCTCGAAGCCGAGGGGCATCTCGAACGGAGGCGGGGTGTCGGTATGGCCTCCCCAGGGTGCAGAACCGTCTGGGACTTCCACGTCGTTGGCGTTGCGGTAGGGGGCCGGCGTCGCCCACTGGTGGCTGTCCGGCACCACGCGGAGAAATCCGTTGGCTGGGCTGGTGGCGTCGATGTGGATGGTGAACGCAACCGACGGCCACATGGCCCGATGCGGCGCCGACTGCCAGTCGCTGTGCCAGCCGATGCGGGTGTAGCCCGATTCACGACCAGGGCGGGCGTCCTGGTACACGACGCCGAATCGGTGATGTTCGAGCAGCCACGCCTCCTCGCCGATCCACCGGTGCACCAGGCCTTCGATCACCGGATTGACGATGGCGGAGCGGGTGATCGGGGCGATTTCGGTCAGGTAGGTCACGTAGTTCACGACCGCTTCGTTCGCGCCGCCGCCATTCGCCCCGACGAGGATGGTGGTGCCGTGGCGCTCGTCGAGCTCGCCGGCGGCGACCTGTGCTTGCGCTGAGGTGCACTCGGCGGTCAGTCCCGACAGCAGCTCGTCGGTGAGCAGGCCCCGCAGGATGGCGAAGCCGTGCTCGCGGAAGAAGGCATCGAGTTCGTCGAGTTCGTGGGCGCCGAACACGCCTGGCTCGGTCTGCAGCTTCATCGGGTTTCCTCCTCCGGGGACCGACCGACCACCGATGTGTAGAACGCCGGGTCGGTGGCGCCTTCGGTCGAGATGATCAACATCGATGAGCCTGAAGGGAGCCCGAGCGCGGCTGCACTGCCGAGTCCCAGCAGCGCCCCGAGTCCGGACGCTCCGGTCTCCCCCGACACGATGCCGCGATCGGCCAGGGCGCGCATGCCGGCGAGAGCATCGTCGTCGCCGATGGCACAGAACTTGTCGAAGCCGGCCGCCACCGCGGGAAAGGCCACGGGGGAGGGGCGACCGCAGTTCAATCCGGCCATGATCGAGTGGTGAGGGCCGGGCACCTCGACCTCGTGGCCGGCGCGCACCGACTCCATGAGGCAGTCGGCCGAGTCGGGTTCGACGCACACCAGCAGTGTCGAGTCGGCGGTTTCACGGCGATATCGGGCGACGACAGCACCGGCGAGTGCACCGACCCCGCTCTGCACCATGACCGCATCGGGCTGTGGCAGGTCTGCCTCGGCGAGCTGCGCGTCGATCTCGGCGAAGATCGTGGTGTACCCCTCGATGACCCAGGCGGGCACGGTGGTGTAGCCCTCCCACGAGGTGTCGGACACGACGAGGCAATCGTCGCCGGCCTCGAGTCCGGCGCGGGAGACTGCGTCCTCATAGGTACCGTCGATCACGATCTCGCAGCTTGCCCCCTCGGATCGGATGGCGTCGATGCGGGCCGGTGCCGTTCCGTCGGGCACGAAGATGCGAGCGCCGAGGCCGACCCGGCGGGCGAAGCTGGCGACGGCCCGGCCGTGGTTGCCGTCGGTCGCGGTTGCCAGCGACATCGGGTGCACGGGCTTGAGCGCGACAGCCAACTCGTCGAGGGTCGTCCACTCGGGCACGTGTCCCAGGCGTTCGACCAAGGACCGGTAGCTGGCCCACGATGCGCCGAGCATCTTGAAGGCCGGCAATCCGAGGCGCAGCGACTCGTCCTTGATGTAGAGGTGGACGAAGCCGAGGTCGGCGGCCAGGTCGGACAGATCGCGGAGCGGGGTCGGCGCGTAGTCGGCGAACTTCCGATGGAACGACGTCGGATCACCGGGCGAAGTGGTCGCCGTTGTGGCCGGCGCGGGACCACGCATCGGGTTGTCGATGATCTCGATCATCGGGCGCTCACGATCCGAAGGTGTCGATCATGAGGCGCACGTCGTCGCCCAATGGATAGAGGATTGGGCAGGTGCAGCCGTCGGCCACGTACCCGGCCACCCGCTCCTGACATTCATCGGGGGTTCCGGCGGCGGCGAGACTCTGCACGATCTCGTCGGGGACCAGCTTGGACGCGGCGACGACCTCGTCGTGGGTCGCCGGCCAGGTGAGCACCTCACCGATGTCGTCGAGTAGCTCCTGGGGCACGCCCGAGGCCTTCATGATGTGGGGCTGCTGGCCCAGGTACTGGGTGATCATCAGGCGGGCCGCGTCGAGGGCACGCTTGCGGTCGGAGTCGACCGAGCACACGATCAGCTGTGGGCGGTCGATGTCGTCGATGCTGCGCCCGGCCTTGGCCGCGCCGGCCTCGAGCGCTGCCATGGCCTCGAGGTTGTAGCTCGGCGCCACCAGGTAGTTGAGGACCACGCCATCGGCGATCTCGCCGGTGAGCTCCATCATCTTCATGCCGGTCGCCCCGATGTAGATCGGCACGTCCTTGGGTCGGCGCTCCTGGTACACGTAGTCGAGCTCGACGCCGTCGAGGTGTACGTACTCGCCGTCGAAGGTGACCGTCTCGTTGTTGAGCAGGGCCCTCACGGTGGTGACGATCTCGCGCATGACCTTCAGCGGCTTGGCCCGGTTGATGCCGACCTTGGAGGCCAACGGGTCCCACCAGGCGCCGATACCCAAGATGATGCGCCCGGGGGCGAGATCGTCGAGGGTGGAGAAGGTGGCGGCCAGACGCGCCGGGTTGCGACTCCAGCAGTCGGCCACTCCCGAGCCCACCTTGATGGTGTCGGTCGATGCGGCGAACGCGGCCATGGGGACCGTGGCTTCACGGACGAGGCGGCTCTCGGCCTGCCAGACGGCTTCGAACCCGTGGTCCTCGGCGTAACGGACGAGCTCGATCCCCTCGCGGATCGTGTGTGCGTCCTGGAGGTAGAGCGCCGCTCGTTGCGTCATGGTCGAAGCTTACGGTTCGATGATTCAGAGGCGGGCGAAGAGGCGGGCGGCTTGCTCGGCGGCTTTGGCTCGGATCTCCACGGGGTCGACGCGAGTGGGCTGGCCGTGGGTCAGCACGATCTCACCGTCGACGCGCACCTCGAGCGGACGAACTCCGGTGGTGAAGGCCAGGCGCCACGGGTCGACCGGCTCGTAGGACCACCGCACCTGATCATCGAGCGCGCCGGGCATCAGCTTCCACCCGGTGGCCAGCCAGTCCCACGCCGTCTCCGGCGTCTGGGTCACGTCGCTCTCGCGCAGACGCGCGTAGGCCACCCGGAACTCGTCCAGCATGTCCGCCCCGATGCCGTCGGTCCCCAGCGCGACGGGATTGGTGAAGCGGGCCGGGCGGGCATATCCGACGGCGTTGTTCATGTTCGACCGCGGGTTGTGAACGATCGTGCCCCGAACTCGGTGACCGTCGCTGAGGTGCACTCCGTGGACCACCAGCCAGTCGTCGCGGCTCAACCCGGTGAGCCGTACCGGCGCATCGACATCGTCGGGTCCCTCGGCGACGTGGATGTTCACGCCCACCTCGTGTCGCTCGGCCAACTCGGCCGCTGCGGCCAATGTGTCGTCCGAGCAGGTGAAGGCCGCGTGGACGCCGACCATGCCGTGCCCGCCCTCCGACAGGTACCGGTCGTTCTCGGCCAACCCGCGCGCCGCGCCGTCGGCACCGTGACGGTCGGTCACGCCGTACGCGCACGACACCCGCACACCCACCTCGGCGCACGCATCGGCGATCACCGACAACGAGCCCTCGATGGCCGATGGTGACTCGTGGTGATCGATGATCGCCGTGGTGCCCGCCTCGAGCGCTTCGAGCGCGCCGAGTCGGGCCGAGGCCGCGATGATCTCCAGGTCGAGTGCCACGTCGAGCCGCCACCACACCTGCTCAAGGATCTCGAGAAATGCCGTCGGCGTGCGTGGCGGTGCGGGCATGCCACGGGCCAATGACGAGTACAGGTGATGGTGGGCGCACACCAGCCCCGGCGTGGTGTCAGTCATCGGCACCTCACTCGTCGACAGAACGGGGCTTCAGCGGCAGGGTCGTTCGCCACTCGCCGTCGACGCTGTGCAGCATCGCCGCCACCGCACCGGCGGTCGGCACCAGCCCGATCTCGCCCACGCCCTTCACCCCGTAGGGCGACCGGGGCTGAGGTACCTCGACCAGCTCGACCTCGATGGTCGGCACGTCCTTGGCCCGCAGGATGCCGAGACTGCGCAAGGTCATGTTGGTCGGTTGGCCCAGCTCATCGGCGGGGAAATCCTCGGTCAACGCGTAGCCGAGGCCCATGTGCACCGCCCCTTCGATCTGACCCTCGCACAGCACCGGGTTCATGGCCTTGCCCACGTCGTGGATGGCCACGAACTTCTCGATCTTGGCGGTCTCGGCGTCGGCGATGACCAGCTGCGCGGCGTAGCCGAACGCGGCGTGGATGATCGGGTTCGCATGATCCCGATCACCCAGCTGTTGGGTCCAGTCGACGACGTACTCGCCGTAGTGGTCGACGTCGGCGACGAGTCCCGACGTGATCGCCGCGTCGCACGCTGCCTTCACCGACCCCGAGGCCATCAGCGTGCCGCGGCTGCCGGTGGTCTGGCCGAAACCGAGGGCTCGGGTCGTGTCCACGATCACATCGATGCGCTCCGGCTCGACGCCCAGCTCGGTCGCGGCCACCTGCATCGCCACGGTGTGCACGCCCTGGCCCATCTCGGTCCAGCCGTGACGTACCTCGATGCGACCAGTGGCCGAGACGAACCGCACCACCGCCGCGCAGACCTCACGGAAGCCGTTGCCCAGCCCAGAGTTCTTCAGGCCGAGGCCGAGGCCGACCGCTTTGCCGGCGGCCAGCGCCGCGTCGTAGTGCGGCTTGGCCTGGTCGAGGCACACCTCGGCGCCGCCCGCACCGTCGTCCATGATCTGGCCCGGGCCCCACACGTCGCCGGGGCGGATCACGTTGCGCTTGCGCATCTCCCATCCGGAGATCCCGACAGCTTCGGCCAGCCGATCCATCACCCCTTCCATGGCGAACTGCGCCTGGTTGGCGCCGAAGCCGCGGAACGCGCCGCACACCGGGTTGTTGGTCCGCACCGCGATCGAGTCCACGTCGATGGCGGGGACGCGGTACGGGCCGCCGGCGTGACCCGCGGCCCGCTCCAGCACCTTCATACCCACTGACGCATACGGCCCGGAGTCGCCGATCATTCGGGCCTTCAGTGCGGTGAGACGACCGTCGTCGTCGCAGCCGGCCCAGTACTCGAGGCGGATCGGGTGACGCTTGGCGTGCATGAGCAGCGATTCCTCGCGACTCGAGGTGCAACTCACCGGAGCGTGGAGGATCCACGCGGCCAACGCAGCGTGGGCCTGGTTGGACATGTCCTCCTTGCCGCCGAACGCGCCGCCGTTGCTCACGAGCTCAACGGTGATGTCGTCCTGGCTGATGGCCAGCACCGAGGCAATCTGATTGCGGTCGTCCCACACGCCCTGCCCGCCCGAGTACACGTGCAGCGTGCGCCGGCCATCGGCGTCGGTCGACGGCACGGCCAGCGTCGACTCGGGTTCGAGGAAGGCCTGCTCGATGCGTTGGGTCTGGAACAATTCGTGCACCGCATGGGTCGACGCGGCAAGCGCCTCGTCGATGTCGCCGCCACGGGCATAGGTCGAGCGCGACAGCTGGTTGCCCTCGAGACCCCACACCGCGTCGGGGGCATCGGCATCGAGCGCAGCGATCGGGTCGGTGATCGGCGTGTGCACCTCGTAGGTGACCTCGATCAGCTCTGCGGCAGCGCGGGCGGTGCGACGATCGACGGCCACGACCACGGCCAGCACGTCACCCAGATACGACGTGCGACCACCGACCGGGATCATCACCGGCCAGTCCTGGTGGATGATGCCGACCTTCAGTTCGCCGGGAATGTCCTCCGCAGTCAACACGGCGCTCACCCCGGGATGCGCCAATGCGGCAGTGGTGTCGATGGCCAAGATGTCGGCCCGGGCATGGGCGGTCAGATGCAACGCCGCGTGCTGCGTTCCGGGGAGGCGCAGGTCATCGATGTAGCCGCGGTCGCCGAGTGACAGCTCCTCGGCCTGGTAGCGCTTGCCCCGTTGACCGATGCCGCGGGGCAACTCGCACGGCGTCTCCGGCATCGTTCCCTGGGCCAGGCACTCGATGGCGTCGAGGATCTTCACGTAGCCGGTGCACCGACACAGATGGCCTCCCAGCAGCCGGGCGGCGTCGTCGCGTTGGAGGTCACTGCCCTTGCGGTCGACCAGCGACTTGGCCCGCATGACAATGCCGGGAGTGCAGAAGCCGCACTGCAACGCGCCGGTGGCGGCGAACACCTCGGCGTAGCGGTCGCGCTCTGTCTGCTCGACGCCCTCGAGGGTGACGATGCTGCGACCGGCCATCTTCTCCAGCGATTGCTGGCACGACACCATGGCCTTCCCGTCGACCAACACGGTGCAGCAGCCGCACTGACCCGACGGACTGCAGCCGTCCTTCGCCGCGGTGAGACCCAGATCGTCGCGCAATGCGGACAGCAGGTGAGGATGATCGGCAGCCACGTGGGCATCGGTGCCGTTGACGTTCAGTGTCACCACATCGGTTCGTTGTTCAACGGCGGTCATGGGAGCTCCTCAGCTGTCGATTGGCGGCGGGATGGCTCCACGCTGCGACGTGATGGGTCCGTAGTGCTCCGGCATGCGGTATCGGTCGAAGTCGAACAGGGTGCCCGTGTAGTTCTTGTTGCGATCCAGATCGGCGACGGCCACCACGACCTCGTCGCCGCGGGTCTGGGTCGTGGCCACGATCTGTCCCGACGGCGCAACGATGCAGCTTTCGGCCAGCGAATCGACGCCTTCCTCGACCCCGCCCTTGGCCACGCCGACCACCCAGGTGCCGTTCTGATAAGCGCCCGCCTGCATGACGAGGGCGTTGTGGAAGCCGGCCAGGCTGTCCTGGTCGGGGTCGGGTACGTAGTGGATCGGCGTGTTGTAGCCGCACACGATGAGCTCGACGCCCTGCAATCCCATCACGCGATATGTCTCGGGCCATCGCCGGTCGTTGCAGAGCATCATGCCCACGACGCCTCCGAAGGCCCGCCACACCCCG
>JBBQLA010000071.1:0-8728 GCA_038327485.1 Acidimicrobiales bacterium | reverse complement strand
AAGGCGGCCATCGAACGGCTCAACCGTGGTGTCGCACTGTGCATCGAGCGAGGCGACAACGGTTCACGGGACCTCCTGCAAGGCATCCTCAACGGCGAGGAACGCCACGCCGACTGGCTCGAGGCGCAGTTGGAACTGATCGCCCAGGTCGGCGACGCCAACTACCTGGCGCAACAGATCCGCGCCTGAACGCCGCAAGCGTTCGGTCGCAGCTTGCGGCCGTCGGGGCGATCGGCGATCTGTACATTGTCGGCGGTGACGAACGTGCGTCTCGGCGTGGTCACCCCGGTCCTGACCCTGCTGCCCCGCGCCCATGCGCGTTGGGAAGAGGACGGCACCATCGACGATGTGGCGAGGATCGTGGCCGCCGCCGACGGGCTCGGTTACGACCACGTGACGTGCAGCGAGCACGTCGCCATCCCGACCACGGTCGCCGCAACCCGGGGCGGCCGGTACTGGGATCCGCTCGCCACCTTCGGGTACCTCGCCGCGGTCACCGAAGCGATTCGCCTGACCACCAGCGTGGTCGTGCTCGGCTACCACCACCCCCTCGCCATCGCCAAGCGCTACGGCACCCTCGACCAAGTGTCGGGCGGGCGGCTCATCCTGGGTGTCGGGGTCGGCTCACTCGAAGCCGAGTTCGATCTGCTGGGCGCGGAGTTCGCCGACCGCGGCGCCCGAGCCGACGATTCGATGCGGGCACTGCGAGCCGCCATGTCGTCGCCGCATCCCAGCTACCACGGGCCGTACTTCCAGTTCGAAGGCGTCGAGCTCGATCCGGCTGCGCTGCAGGAGCGGGTGCCGATGTGGGTCGGCGGGCGAACCGCTCGATCGCTGCAGCGAGCGATCGAGTTGGGCGACGGATGGTGCCCGTTCGGTCTCTCGCTCGATGAGCTCGACCACATGATCACCGCGGCGCGATCCACCGAGGCGTGGCACGCCCGACCCGATGAACTCGACCTGGTGTTGCAGGCCCCTCGAGCCTTCGACCCACTGGGCGATCTGGAGGCGACGATCGAAGGCGTCGTGGCATTGAGGGGAGCCGGCGCGACCGTCGTGAGCCTCCGCCTGGTGCACCATTCACGGGCGCACTACATCGAGCAACTCGAGGCGATGATCGAGACCACCAAAGCGACCGGCCCCGATGCCCGCGCCCCTTGAGTTTCCGGTGAGAAACAACCGGCGCGGTCTCGTCGTAGATTCCGAGTTCCGATCAGGGAGAACACATGAGCATCAAGGTCATCCAATGGGCCACCGGCACCGTGGGCATCCACGCCGCGCCGGCCATCGCCCGACACCCTGCGATGGAACTCGTCGGGCTGTGGGTCCACTCACCCGACAAGGCCGGTCGCGACGCCGGAGAGATCTGTGGCGTCGAGCCGCTCGGGGTCACCGCGACCAACGATCGAGAGTCGTTGCTTGCCCTCGACGCCGACTGCATCTGTTACATGGCCTCGTCCGACGTGCGCCCGGGCGAAGTGATCAACGAGCTGGCCGAAATGCTCGCCCGCGGCCACAACGTGGTGAACACGTCGTTCGTGCCGTTGCTCTCGCCCAAAGCCGCTGGTCGCGGCGTGTACGAACAACTGCAGGCGGCGTGCATCGAAGGCGGTACCTCGCTGTACACATCGGGAATCGATCCGGGCTACGGCAACGTCGGTCTGGCCGTCAACGCCATGGCGCTGTGCGAAGAGGTACGCAGCGTGCGGATGATGGAGATCGTCAACTACGCCACCTGGGATCAGCCGTTCACGATGTTCGAGATCATGGGCTTCGGGAAGGGCGATCCGTCTCAGTCACTCCTGCTGGCACCTGGGTCCACCGCTCTGGCGTGGGGTCCCGTGGTCGAGCTGGTCGCTGAGTCGCTCGGGGTGACCCTCGACCGGATCGAAGAGTGGCACGAGGTGATCCGGGCGGACGAACCCATCGAGATCGCTTCGGGCACGATCCCCGTCGGTGGCATCTCCGGCATGCGATTCGAGATTCGGGGCATCATCGGCGACGAGATGCGCATCGTGGTCGAGCACGTCACCCGACTCCGCGACACCGACGCGCCGCAGTGGCCGCAGGGTGGCGGCTATCGAGTCATCATCGACGGCGAACCGTCGTTGAAGGTCGAGCTCGAGGTGTCCACGTCGCGCGGCGACCACAACTTCGCCGGGTGCCTCGGGACCGCGATGCACGTGATCAACGCCATTCCTCACGTGGTGGCGGCCGAGCCGGGAGTGCTGACCTACCTCGACCTGCCGGTCTACACCGCGAAGGGCCTGATGAAGGTCTGACGATCAGACTCGGTTCGGCCGATCAGCCATCGAGGCCGAGCCGACGACGCACCTCGGGCCGGCGGAGCGGCGGCACGGTCTTGGGTGGCTGACGTCGGGCCGGAAGGTCCTCGAGGAGCCGACTGGTGACGACGGCGATCTCGTGAGCGGCCGCCGCGAGGGCCTCGGCCGTGGAGAAGGACGGCTTGGTGATTCCCGAGACCTTCCGCACGTACTGGAGGGCGGCGGCCTCGACCTCAGCGGTGGTCGCCGGCGGCTCGAGTCCACGGAGTTCGGTGATGTTTCGGCACATGGGATGAGGCTATGACGATGCATCCCCCTGCGCTGATCCCCCTACCGTGCGGGTGTGGCTGACGATCCGACACCGCCCGACCACGGGAGCGACTGGCTGGACCGGCTGCTCGACGACGACTTCGTCAACGAAGCGTTCATCACCGAGCCGTCAGCGGCAGAGCGCGCCGCGGAGGCGGCCCGGCAACGTCGAGTTCAGGAGCTCAACGTTCGGCTCGGCGACGACGTCGACTCACTGTCATCGTCACGGCGGCGCCGCCGACGACGACGTCTTCGCTCGCGCGTCGTCGGACTCGTCGTGGTCGCGGCCCTCGTCGTCACCGGAGTCACGCTGAACCGAGTGAACGGCGGATCGGCCGTCGGGTCGCCATCGCTGCACTCGGGAATTGACGACTTGGCCGCAGTGAGTTCATCCAACACGGCGCGGCCAACGCCCACGCCCGGCGCCGGCTCCCCTCTGGGTGAGCCTCCTGCAGTTCCCACCCGATCTGGCAAGTACAAGTTCATCGCCATGCAACCCAGCGGTGCCGCACCCGTCGCCTATGACCCGTGTCGACCGATTCACTATGTCGTGAACACGGCGAACGAGCCACCGGGCGGACAACAACTCATCACGGATGCGTTCACCCGCCTCGGCGCAGCCACTGGTCTGAAGTTCATCTCCGATGGGTCCACCTCCGAGACCCCGGGGGAGCGCCGCGACGCGTTCCAGCCGGATCGGTACGGCGACAAGTGGGCACCGGTGGCGATCTGGTGGGCGACACCCGACACGGCACCCAGACTCTCTGGTGCGGTCGCCGGATACGCCGCCAGTACGAGCATCGACACCGGGCAAGTGCTCGGCGCTCCGATCAGGACCTTCGTCTCGGGCATCGTCGTGCTGGACGGACCGCAACTGGCAATGGTCGAGACCAGTTCGAGGGCCGGGCGGGCGGGTGCGCGGTCGGTGATCCTCCATGAGCTGGGTCACCTCGTGGGGCTCGACCACGTCGATGACCCCACCCAGATCATGAACCCCGAGAGTTCCGGCCAGGTCACCGCCTACGCCGCGGGCGACCTACGCGGGCTCAACGAACTCGGTCGGGGGACGTGCGTCGTCAGTCTGTGACCATCGCTCGACCTTGGCGGCGGACGGTCACGGTTCGGATCACCAGTACCCAGATCAGACACGCCGTCGCGCTGACCGCGACCGCCGCCGGCAGCGCGGACGGACCGAGTCGATCGAACAACTGGCCGATCACCCACGGCAACACCAACGACCCGGCAGCGGCGGCGCCGATGAACCACGAGGTGGCAGAGCCGGTCAGCCGCAGACGCGATTCGGCGAACGAGATCATGGTCGGGAACTGCGGCGCCAAGCCGAGACCGAACAACAGGGTGGCGGTCCACGCGGCGAGTGAGGACGAGCCGCCGCCCACCACGAATACCCACGCCGCCGCCACCGACAGACAGCTCGACGCCACCAGGATCACACCCGGTCGGACCCGACGCGCCACAACGATCCCCGCCAGGCGGCCGCCGGTGAACGCCGCCCAGAATCCTGCCGTGAGCGCGGCCCCGCCGACCCCGGGCAGTCGAACGTCCTCGGCCCACGAGTGGACCCAGCCGGCGAAACCCAGTTCCATGCCGACGTAGATCACGAAGAACACCGAGATGACCGCCAACACCGCCCGGTCAGCCACGGGTCCGTGTCGAGGATCGACGTCAGCTGTGTGCATCGGGGTCGGCGTCATCAACAGGTAGCCGGCCACCCCGACCCCGACCGCGGCGGCCACGGCCGACGAGAGCCACAGGTCGCTCCCGGAGTCGACCGACCACGCCACCACGAGCGGGGTGCACAGCGCTCCCACCCCGAAACAGCAGTGCAACGCCGCCAGCCAGCCACCACTGGTCGACCCGCGCTGCCACACCACCAGGGTGTTCCCACCCACGTCGATGACGCCGCACATCGCGCCGAGTACCGCAAAGAGCAGGCACAGCACGGAGAGCGACGACACCGCCGGCACACAGAGCGTCGCCGCCGCGGAGACGACGCACCCCGTGGCCAACAGCCGGTTGCCGCCTCGCGCGTCGTACATGCGACCCGACGCGATCGATCCGGCCAGACAGCCGATGGCCTGCGCCACGAACAACGCACTGATCTCACTCACGCTCGACTGGGTGTGATGGCGAAGCACACTGAGAGCGGGGCCCAGCAGGCTCAACGAAAACCCCAACACGACGAACGACCCCAAGTAGCCGAAGGCGGGATTGCGGTCGAGGCGCTCAGTCATCGCCCGGCGAACCTACCGAGCGCAACGTCCGACCACTGACCTGTGATCGCTCTCATCACCCCGTGGGTCCCCGAAGGTCCGGTGGGTAGATTCAGAGGGTCTATGGATCCCACGGTCTCGCCCGAACCCAGCGTTGCGGACGACCTGGAAGCCACCGACACCGATCCCAGCACCAGTGCCGTCGAGATGCCGACGGTCATCGATCCTCCTCCCGTGGTGATCGATCACGGCGATCGGGGCCCGATCGTGATCGAGCAGGGCGACTCCCCCGAGTTGCTTGCTCAGATGGCCAGTGAGCCACGCGGGTGGTACATCGACCCGCACGATTCGAACCGGCAGCGCTTCTGGAGCGGGCGGGAGTTCCTGTCCTCGCGACCGGCCCCGGCCCCGGCCGCTGCCGCGTTCACGTCGGAATCTGCGCCCGAGCCGAAACCGCAGGGTGCGATGTGGAAGATCACGCCGCCGTCGCAGGTGCGGTCGCTGCTGGCTCTGCTCGGCCTGGTCGTCGGCGGCGCCATGATCGTGGTGGCCGTGTATCAGACCGCCGATTGGACCACCGCCGTCGGGCTGGCCGGTGGCGTCCTTGCCGCCGTTTCCTGCGTGTTGCTCGGGTACAGCGTCAGCCGCCATCCCGACGAACCGTCCGCCCAGACGAAGCCAACGAAGTCAAAGCGGAAGTAGCAGCGCCCCCGTCACCGAGGTTCAGTCGGGATGTCGGTGAAGCACCGCTCGCGCGGCATGCCAGCCACCCATGCCGTGCACTCCACCGCCGGGAGGCGTCGAGGCCGAGCACAGGTACACCCCGTCGATCGGCGTGACCCACGGATGTAACGAGGGCACCGGGCGAAAGGCCACCTGTCGCACGGTGCCCAACCCACCGGCGATGTCGCCGCCGATGTAGTTGGCGTTGTACGAGGAGAAGTCACTGGTGTTCATGACGGAGCGAGCCAGGATCCGGTCGCGGAAGCCCGGGGCGAATCGTTCGACTTGGGCTTCGATGGCCTCGGTACGGTCCAGCGTGGAACCGGCGGGGACGTGACAGTAGGCCCATCCGGTGTGTCGGCCCTCCGGCGCCCGGGACGGGTCGAACGCGCTCGGTTGCACGACCAGCACGAAAGGCCGTTCGCTGTGGCGTCCGGCGAAGGCATCGGCCTCGCTCCGCGACACCTGGGCCATGGTTCCTCCGACGTGAACGGTTGCGGCGCCGGCCACATCGGGGTTGGTCCACGGGATCGGGCCATCGAGCGCCCAGTCGACCTTGAACACCCCCGCCCCATATCGAAACCGCTGCAGGGCTCGTCGATAGCGGGGCGGCACCTGATCGCCGCCGAGCTCGATGACCTGCGCTGGGGTCACGTCCAGCACCGTCGCCTTCGACGGCGGGAGCTCGGCCAGGCTCGACACCGGGTGATCGCACTCGATGACTCCGCCGCGTTCCACCACGATCGACGCCAGCGCGGCAGCGATCGCTCCCGACCCACCCTTGGCCATGGGCCACCCCACATGGTGCGCGAGCACACCGAGGAACATTCCGTAGCCGCCGGTGCCCGCGGCACTCAAGGGCAGGATGGAGTGCGCAGCCAACCCGGCGAACAGTCCACTCGCCTCGTCGCCCGACCAGCGACGGGCCAACGATTGGGCGGACCTGATGGCATGGATGCCGAATCGGGCGAGAACGAGTGGGTGCTTCGGCGGGAGCTCGAGCGGCGACAGCAACGAGTGCGCCAACTCGTCACCGTGGCGCACGAGGGGGGCCATCAGCGAGCGATAGGCATCGCCGTCGGTCCCGAGCCGCAGCGCCGTCGCCTCAACCGATCGCTCGAGGATGCCGGCGCGACCGCCGTCGATCGGATGGGCCACCGGCACATCCGGATGGATCCATTCGACGCCGTGACCCTCGAGCGGCAACGACCTGAACGCAGGCGACGCCGCGGCGAGAGGATGGATGGCGGAGCACACGTCGTGCACGAATCCAGGGAGCGTGAGCTCGGCCGAACGCGTGCCACCACCTGGCGTCGATGCCGCCTCGACGACCAGCACTCGCCAGCCGGCCTCCAACAGGACCGCCGCCGCGGTCAGCCCGTTGGGGCCGGCTCCCACGACGACGGCGTCGAACTCGGGGCGTGCATCGCTCATGTCATCCGTCGATCTGTGGTCGGCGGCGGTTGACCTTGATGTCGCCACGGCGTGTCTTCGATTCGAGCCGGCGTTGCTGGCTGCCCCTGGTCGCCCGGGTCGGACGTCGTGCCCGCTGCACCACCAACGCGTCCGCGAGCTTCTCCTCGAGGCGTTCCAACGCCAGCGTTCGGTTTCGGGTCTGGCTGCGTTCGGTCTGGCACACCACCCGAACCTCGCTACCGAGTCGCGCCACCAACCGCGCCCGCTGGTACTCGCCGATCGACGGGCTGGCAACGAGATCCAGCCGTGCCTCGACGCGTGTGTTCGACGTGTTGGCGTGTTGACCGCCCGGCCCGCTCGACGCGCTGAACCGCCACTCGACCTCACTCACCGGGATGACCACCCCGGCCCCCGGCCGGAGCACGTCGCTGTGGCTCGCCGCCATCGATCAGGTGTCCCATGACTTGGGATCGGCGGCCAACTTCGTGACGAGCTCCGGCAACGAGCCGGTGGCGACATCAGCGATGGTGGTCGTGTCGAGCACCGCGCGCAGGTTGGCCCGCAGAGCGATCCACACGTCCTGCAGGGGAGCGGCCGACCCGACGTACTCGAGTTCGTTGGGGCGAAGGCCGCGAACCTGCGCGAGCGGACCTTCGACCGAGCGGATGACCTCGGCGATGCTGATCGACTCGGCCGATCGAGCCAGGCGGAATCCGCCCGACGAGCTGCGTTGACTGGCGATCAAACCGGTGCGACGGAGGTCGGTCAGGATGCCCCGAAGGAAGCCGAGCGGGATGTCCTGGGCGTCGGCGATCTGCTCGGCCTTGGTGGGCCCATCGGGGTTGGTGGCGATCTCCACGATGGCCCGCACGGCGTAGTCGGCTTTGGCGGTCACGTGCACCATCGCAGTCTGTCAGACGGCTTTCGTTTGACCCCTTCTCAGTCTTTTCGATAAACCTGACTAACTCAGTCAGCTTTCAAGGAGTTCCTTCGTGCCCACCCAGTTTCGCCACCGAATCTCCACGCTCGCCCTCGCGCTGGTGGTGCTCTCGCTGGTCGCCGCGGCCTGTGGCGACGACAGGTCCGCAGCAGCTACCGACGACGCCCCCGTCACGCTGCGACTCGGCTACTTCCCCAACGTGACCCACGCACCCGCCCTCGTCGGCATGTCCGACGGCTTCTTCGCACAACGTCTCGGCCCGAACGTCACCATCGAAACCCACACCTACAACGCCGGCCCCGAGGCCATCGAAGCGATCTTCGCCGGCGCGCTCGACGTGGCCTACGTCGGGCCGAACCCGGCCATCAACGCCTTCCAGAAATCCAAGGGCGAGGCGGTTCGAATCATCTCCGGCGCAGCCAGCGGAGGAGCATTCTTCGTGGTGAAACCCGAGATCAACTCCGCCGCCGACCTCGAGGGGACGACCGTGTCCGATCCCAAGCTGGCGAGCACCCAAGACGTCGCGCTCCGCAGCTGGCTTGCGAGCAAGGGCCTCACGACCGACACGTCCGGCGGTGGCGACGTGACCATCGCCCCCAGCGAGAACGCCGACACATTGGCCGCATTCAAGGCTGGAACGATCGCCGGCGCCTGGGTTCCCGAGCCGTGGGCCACCCGGCTGGTGCAGGAAGGCGGCAAGGTGTTGGTCGACGAGGCGGATCTGTGGCCCGGCGGCAAGTATCCGACCACGCTCATCCTCGCGACGACGAAGTTCATCGACGCCCACCCCGCTGTCGTCGAGCACCTGCTCCAGTCGAACCTCG
>JBBQLA010000070.1:0-8737 GCA_038327485.1 Acidimicrobiales bacterium | reverse complement strand
AGGTCACCGTGACGTGCTCGAACTCGATCACGACATGGCCCCCACGGGCGCGGCTCGCTCGACCGGCGGAGCCAGCCGGCCTGGCCATGCGGCGATCACCAGCACGAGCACTGGCGCCAACGCCACCGTCGGCCAGCGCAGCGGAGTGACGGACGGAGTGAGCGAATCGGGCACGACGTTGCCGAGGATGATCATCGCTGTGGCCACGGCGATGCCCGAGGCGGCGACCATCCACTCCGGCGCCAGCCACGGGTCCGGGCGGTAGCGGCTGCGGGTGACTCGGCGCCCGGCGATCACGAACCCGGCGATGGCAACGGTCACCCCGATGAGCAACATCGGCAGCCCCAGAGCAGCAGGCGTGGTGCCGTCGAGCAGGCCATAGGTTCCCACGCACACACCGGTCAGTCCGACCAGAACCAGCGTGCCGGAGACGCGACGAGTGTGCGATGAGACGGTCTGGCGTCGCCCGTAGCCGCGGGAGTCCATGGCCGCTGCCAGCATCATCGACCGGTCGAGGGCGTCGGTCATGATCGGGATGGCCACTCGGTCCAACAGATGTCGCGCCCGACGAGTGCGGCGTCGGCCGGCGCCGCGGTCATCGCCGCGAAGCCGACGAGCACGACCGATACGTCGAGCGCTGTCGATGAGTTGCGGGGCGATCGACAACGACACCGTGATCGCGGTGCCCACTTCCGCCAGCGCGCTGGGCACCGCCTTCAACAGTCGCTTGGGATTGGCCAGCAGGTTGGCGGCACCGAGGCAGATCAGCAGCGTGGCCAAGCGCAGGCCGTCGTACGTCGCGGCCAGCACGCCCTCGAGCGTGACAGCCCCGCCGATGCGGATGCCGGCTGCGGCTTGCGGGAGTGGGACCGTCGGGAGGGTGAACAGCACGTGGCCACCGTCCTGACCGTCGAGCAGCATGCGGAACACGATCCGGATGGCGATCACCACCAGGCCCATCACCAGATACACGTGCAGCCCACCGGCCCACGGGTCATCGCTGCGTCGTTGGACCACGACCCACGCCACCACCGCGATGATCAGTGCCAGCAGAATGGGGTTGGTCGTGCGGCTCGCGGCGGTGGCGAGTCCGATGGCCCACAGCCACCATGCTCCGGGATGCAACGCACGCGGCAGCCGTGCCGGCGCGGTGCTCACGGCTGCGCCGAACGACGCCGCTTCGCTCCGACCGCTGCGCCTGCCCCGAGCAGCACGACGCCGCCGACTCCGACGATCGTGCCAACTGGTGTTCCGGAGCCATCGTTCGATGTGACACGAACTCGCTGGGTGGTCGCCGACTCCACTCGAGTTGCAACACTGGCGGTCGTCGTCGACAGCGCAGTCGACGTGGACGTCGAATCGGGTGCCGGTGCCGGTGCCGGTGCCGGTGCGACAGCGGGCGCAGGTGTGGTGGTGGTCAGCGGTCGCCTCACCGTAACCGTGGTCGTCGGTGTCGTCGGGCGCGGCGCGGTGGTCGTCGGCGCCGCCGGGCGGGGCAGCGAGGTCGTGACCGTGAGCGGCGGTGGATCGATGCCAGGTCGGGGGAGGTTCGAACTCGAGGCGTCCTGGGCGAACGACCACCCCTCGACGCTCCCCGCAGGCGGCGTGCGGTTGGCTGCTCCCAGATCGCCGTAGACCCACGACCCGCCCCGATCGGCGTGCCAGTAGGACCAGTACGCGTTGGCGGGTGACGGGTCGACGCACGGATCGTCAGCCGGTTTGAGGCCCACCTCATCGAGGCCGATTCGGCACAGGAAGCCAGAGGACCGCAACGCTTCCCGCTGGGCAAACCCGGCGCCTGCCAACGCGCCGAAGCCACTCGTCACGACCCCGGGCGCGCACCGAACGACCTCGCCCCCACCGAGTTGGTGGAAGTCGACCACCACGGTGACCCCGGTCGCGTCAGCGCAGGCGCCGTCGGTCCAAGCGCCCGCGGGCGCCGCGGTGAACCACATGGCCCCGGCGGCGAGCGCCACTGCGCACGCAGCGAGTCGGAGCGCGGTGCGCATCACGATGGCCGGCCACGCCGACGATGTCCCGAGCCGAGCAAGGCCAGACCGACGACGAGCAGCACCAGACCAACCAACGTCGCGCCGGACTCGTCGACCCCGGTCGCCGCCAACGTCGCCGCGCCTCGCGTGTCGATGGCCGCCTCGACGGCGACCGGCTGGCCAGAGACCACCTCGGCGGCGACCGACGTGGGCGAAACGAACGTGGGCGCAACCGCGGTCGTGGTCGTCTCGCGTTGGCCGACGGTGGTGGTCGATCGAGGGATCGTTGTCGTGCTGCTCGTCGGCGTGCTGGTCGTTGTCGTGCTGCTCGATGGCGTGGTGCTCGATGGCGCGTCGGCCTGCGTCGTCGAGGTCGAGGTGGACGTCACCGTCGTGGCGATGGTCGACAACGACGCGACGCCGAGTGCGAACAACGCCTGCGCGGTCGATCGCCGCCACTGGTCACGGGTGGATGTGCCAATCCCGGTGGCGAACGCTGCGCCGTCGTAGCCGATGGCACCCGCATCGGCGCCCGGCGCGATCCGCTGCAATGACGACACCCACGCCGCGGCCCGATCGGCCGCCGCGCTCTGCCCGCCAGCCCGCAATGCCTGCCCGATGAGGCCGGTGCTGTTGGCGTTGGGTGCCGAGGTCGGCCCGGTCCCACCGAACGCGCCGGTGGTGGGGTTCTGGATCGACAAGAACCACGCGATCCCCCGGGCGGTCGCGTCGATCACCGCGGTGGTCTGGTCGACGGTGGCCAGTGCCTGCACCGCCAAGGCCGAGGCGTCGGTGTCGGCCGATGCATCTTCGGTGCAGGCGCCCCCGCCGAAGTAGGTCAGTCGGAAGCCGCCGGCCGGGCACTGTTGCGTCAGCAAGAAGGTGGCCGCCGAGTTCGGTGCCGGGGTTGCCGTGCGAGCGAGCGCCAGGATGGCGAGCGCTTGGGAGAAGCCGTTGCTCGAGTCGCCGCTGTAGGTGTTGCGGTCTGTGTATCTTCCGGTCTGCGCGCCAGAGGTGACCAGTAGCGAGCGGAGCTCGGCTTCGACGCTGACCGACCCGGCGGTGGCAGGTCGGCCCTCCGCCAGCGAAATGAACAACGTCTTCGCCGTCGGTCCGGCCAGCCGAACTCCGGGATACGGGCCGATGTCATCCCACGACGAGTAGCTGGCGAAGTGGGCCAGCACATTGTCGACCGTGGCGACCGCCGCGGTGTTGCCGCGACCTTCGACCGCGGTGATCGCCAGCGCGGCGTCAGCGGTCAGGCCCCAATCGATGGCGCCGGCGTTGCTCAGCTGGTTCCCGTTCGCCGAGAGTTCGGCGGCCAACCAGCTCGCTGCCGAGCCTGCACCCGGCCCACCCGAGTCGGCGCCGACCGGGATGATGCCGCCGCTCGCGCCGACCCCCAGCATCACGACGGACAGCGCGATGAGCGCGGCTCCGAGGCGACCCAACAGGGAGGTGAGAGGTGGGCACGAGGGCATGTCGAGGTCCTTCTGGTGCGCTGACCGAACCCCGGATGACTGCTCCCGGACTCCTGGACCGCACACCACGACGGTCAGATCTGGAATCTCCCGTCCGAGGAGGCATTCCGGCTCACGACTCTCGTCGATCACGGTTGCGGGTCAGCGCCGGAGTCGAACCGGCTTTCCCTCGTCGAACGCTGTCTTGGAATCGGGCGAGCCCGACCCCCAGGGTCTAGCGAACGCCCTCGCCGAGCCGCAATTGATCGGGTGTCGTGAGACACCGTTCCTTCAGCTCTCCGTCGAACAGATCTCACGGAACGCGTTCGTTCAACCACTCAATACCCTTGAGCGGATGAGGTCGAGAGTGCTGAGGGTCGCGCTGTGTTCCACCGCGCTGGCGGGTCTGATCGTGATCGCGTCGGTGGTCGTCGGCGGGATGAGCATCACCCGCCTCGCCGCATCGGGCGACCGCGGCCCGTCGGCCGCCCTACTGCACCACGACTTCCCCGGTGCCGACCTCGGCGACGACGTCGGCCACGACGGTCAGCAGTTCTACGCCATGGCCCGCGAGCCCATGCATCCTGCCGAGGTGTCCAAATCGCTCGATCGACCGCAGTATCGCTGGCAGCGCATCCTGTTCCCCCTGGCGATCTGGGTGTTGCATCCGACCGGTGGGGGGCGCGGCCTCATCGTGGCGATGGTGATGGTCGGATTGGCGGCGATGTTCCTCGGCGCCTGGGCGGTTGGATCGTTGTCGGTCGACCGAGGTGGGCCGGCGTGGCTTGGGGCGCTCGTCCCCCTCAGCCCCGGTGGGTTGATCACACTGTCCTATGGCCTCGCCGATGTCGCCGCCCTCAGCCTCGCCCTCACCGCCGTCCTCATGGCGGAACGCCGGCGCTACCGATGGGCCGCGATTGCCGCCGTCGCCGCAGTGCTGACCCGAGAATCGGCGGTGCTCCTCTTGATCGGCTGGGTGCTGGGAGCGTTCCTCGCTCGGTCTGCTGACCGCCGAAGGATCGCCGTGACGATGGGGGTGGCACCCATCGTCGCGATGGTCGGGTGGTTCGGGATCGTGCACCTCGTCGTGGCGGCCTCGGGACGCCAGGTCGTCGAGTTGGGCCTGCCGTTGGTGGGCTGGTTCGACTCGGCGCGGCTGTGGCTGCAGGGCTATGAGGTCGGCGCCGGGCTCATGTCGCTGGTGGCGTTCGTCGCCGCCGGCGTGGCGATCAAACGCATCGGAGCGCGGTCGCCGTGGGCTGCGGTCATCGCCCTTCAGTTGGCCTTTCTCAGCGTGCTGCAGTTCGGAGTCATCGGCGACATCAAGAACGGGCCGAGAGCCGTGCTTCCACTGCTGATCGTCTCGGCCATCGCCGTGGTCACCGCGGCGGCGAACCACAACGGCGCTGAATCGCCCGGCGGTCTCGCCGATCGCGTCGGCAATACAGTCGCCGTGTGAGTTCATCGGCCGCCACCCTCACGCTGGCCGAGGGCGCGTGTCTCGGATTGGTGGCGGCGGGTCATCGACACGGCTGGGCGCTGGTGCGGGACCTCGCCCGAGATGGTGAGCTCGGGGCCGTCTGGACGTTGTCGCGGCCCCTCACGTACCGAGCGATCGATCGCCTGGCCGAGCGGGGTTGTCTCACCCGTTCCGGCCGCGAACCCGGGGTGGGGCCCGAGCGCATCGTGTTGTCGATCACCGCGTCGGGCCGCCGAGCGCTGGCGGAATGGCTGGCCACGCCGGTGACTCATCTGCGCGACGTGCGCACCGAGTTCCTGGTGAAACTGAGCCTCGCCGGGCGTCTCGACGTGGACCGCCTGGCCATGATCCGGGCGCAGGAGATGGTGCTGCGGCCGATCATCGCGGCGGTGGCGTCGCCCGCCGAGCTCGACAAGAACGACGAGGCTGCCGGCAACGACGACCTGGTACAGCTGTGGAGGGTCGAGTCATCGCGGGCGGTCGCCCGCTTCCTCCGTCAGGCCCGCGCGCAGCTGGAGGCCTGACTCAGGAGTCGGTCGAGACCTCGACCCGGTTTCGGCCTCGGTGCTTGGCTTCGTACAGCGCCGCGTCGGCTCGTTGCTTGATCTCACGTGGGTCGGATCGATCCGCGAGTGCCAAACCGACCGAGATGGTGATGCGTCCGCCTGGCTGGGATTGCGCGCCGTCGAAGACGCCTTCCTCGACCGCAGCCCGGAGGCGCTCGGCGACGAGTGTGGCGTCCTCGACCGACGCGTCGGCCAGCAGTACGCAGAACTCTTCGCCGCCGTAGCGGTAGACGACATCGTTGGGCCGGGCGTTGGCGGCGAGGATGGCGGCGACCTGGCGCAGCGCAACGTCGCCGGCGATGTGGCCGTTGGTGTCGTTGTAGGTCTTGAAGTGGTCGATGTCGATCATCAGGAAGCCCACCGGCAGCAGACCATCGGCCAGGGCGATCGACAGGTCCCGATCGAGGCGCCGACGGTTGGCCAGCGAAGTGAGCCCGTCGGTGAGTGTCAGCTCGGTGATGCCATCGTGAACCAGGGCCGCGTCGAGGGCGCCGGCGACCAGCGAAGCCAACTGGCACATGAGGTCCTGATCCTCGGCGCGGAACGATCCCTCCACTCGTCGGCGAACCACGCAGAGCGCACCGACCACTCGGGCCGAGCACAGCACCGGCACGACGACCACTGCGCAGGCTCCGCGGGTGAAGGTGTCGTCGGTGACGATGCCTCGCCACGGGTGGCCGGTGTCGAGTACCCGGCGAATCACACCGCGGTCGAGGTGTTCGGCCGCCACCAGGCCGATCTGGGATTCGTGGCGCACCGATGCGACGCCGTCGTCCACGGCCACGAAGACTGCACCGTCGGCGCGGGTCAGCTCCATGGCCTGTTCGACGGCGATCCGTGCCACCAGCGTGGAGTCGAGCGAGGCGCCCAGCCGACGCGCCGCGTCGAGCAGTGAAGCCACCGACTCTCCTTCCGAAGCGCGGGGCCCGCGTCGACGCGCTGCCACGATGGCCAACACCAACGCGAGTGCGGCGCCACCGGCGACTGCGGGCCACGGTACGGCGTGATCAGCGGGAGGGGTGGTCGTCGGGGGAGCGGCGGCGACCGTGGCCGCCGGGGTCGACGGGCGGTTGTTCTGAGCAGCGAATCGCGACGATGACTGAGACACCGTCCCGGCCGGTCGTTGGTTCGTCGACTGTTGGAAGTGCGACGCGAACGATCGTGACGACGGGTCGGACGACAGGCGATCGAGGTCGGTGAGGGCATCAGCGTAGACACCCGCGGGGATGTCGATGCGATGTCCGTCGTCGAGTGAGGCGAGATCAGCGGGACTGAGCAGGCCGAGGGCGGTGGCGACGGGCGGCGAGGGGGTGATCCCGGCGGCGCGGAGTTCGTCCAGCGCGGTTTGGCCCTGCTGATCGGCGGTCTGCACCCACGAGATGAGACCGGCGGTGTCGAGGCCGGCCAGCGATGACGCCCACTCGTCGTGGACCTTGATCAGCCGCTGGGGGACGGCGCCGTCGAAGTCATCGAGCTGGACCAGTGCCAACACCTCCCTCTCGAGGGCGGCGACCGAGTGGCTGATGGCGTCGGCGGTCGAGACGGTCGGCGTGGGCTGCGCTCCGGCCGGGCCCGCAAACAGCAGGGCCGCGACCGCGAACACCCCTGACAGCGCGAACGCCCGGGCGGGGGCGTGAGTCGTGAGCGGAAGCGGGATCCGTCTCATGTTGAGATGATCGGCTCCACTTCCCCCAACGTGAGAACACGCCAGGATCCGCGCGGCGCGGTTGCCCCAGGGTTGCCCCAGCGGGCCTCGTCCGAGCTCAGGCCAGGCGCACCGGCATCGACTTGTAGCTGTTGTTCAGGTTCGACCGCAGTCGAACCGGTTCGCCGGTGAGCTCGATGTCCCCGAAAGCGTCGAGCAACTCCTCGAAGAACACCCGACCCTCGAGACGGGCCAGATGCACGCCCAGACAATGGTGCTCGGCGATGCCGAACGACAGGTGCGGATTGGGGTTGCGCCCAATGTCGAAGCGCTGCGAATCGTCGAACACCGCCTCGTCCCGGTTGGCCGAGGTGTAGTACATCGCCACCTTGTCGCCCCGGGCGATCTCTGCGCCCCCGAGCTCGGTGTCCTCGAGGGCGGTACGGCGGAAGTAGTGCAGTGGGTTCGCCCACCGCAGGATCTCCTCGACGGCCCCGGCAATGAGCGATCGGTCGGCGCGGAGCTGAGCCAGTTGGTCGGGATGGGTCAACAGTGCGTGCAGGCCCGACGACAACATCGTGGTCGTGGTGTCGTTGCCGGCGGTCACCAACTGCACGAAGAAGCTGCCGAAGTCGAACTCCGTCATGGCTTCGCCGCCGAAGTCACCGTTGAGGACGAGCGTGGTCAGGTCGGCCGGAGGGCCGTCGTCGCCCCAGTCGGTGGCGCGTCGCTGGGTGGCGAACTCGATGGCGTACATGGCCATGTCGATCGACGCGCTGAAGTCGGCGGGCTCACCCGGGGCGACCTGGTCGGGGTCTTGGCCCGACGTCTGTCGTTCGGCCAGATCGTGCAGATGACCCCAGTCCGATTCGGGCAGTCCCATCAGCCGACCCATCACCCTCGTGGGCAGTCCGGCAGTGACCTCGTGCACGAACTCCACGTCGCGCCGCTCGGCCGCCTCGACCATGAGATCGCGGCAAATCGCCCGGATCTCCGGCTCGAGGTTGGCGATGATCTTGGCCCGGAAGGTGTCGGCCAGCGGTCGGCGATAGATGCCGTGGCGCGGCGGATCCATGGCCAGCAACATCGAACGCATCATCTCGAGGGTCTCGGGGTCGAGGTTCTCGAGCACCACGCCGCCCTCCGTCGCGGAGAACACGTTGGACTGGCGAGCCACCGATACCACGTCAGCGTGGGTCAGCACCGCCCAGAACCCGGGCTCGTTGGCCATGTCCTGCCAGGCCACCGGCGTCGTGGCCCGCAGCTCGGCCAGCAGTTCGTGCGGCACACCGTCGCGGAAGGTGTCCGGCTCGGCGAGGGGGGACCCGACCGGCGAGCCGGCCGCAGACTCAGTCATGGACGATCACGTTGGGTCGATCGAAGCCCTCGGCCTCGGCGAGGAGGTAGTACGCCTCGAGCGTGCCCGGGCCGTCGAACACGCTCTCGATGTTGCCGTCGGCGTCGAGGTTGAGGTTCGAGCCGTACATCTGGAACCACACGTGGGTGTCGTCCTCGACGCACTCCAGCGTGTGCACCGAACCAGCGGGTTCGTACAGGAACGAACCGGCGCGGTTCACGTCGTCGTACTCCTGGTA
>JBBQLA010000069.1:0-8798 GCA_038327485.1 Acidimicrobiales bacterium | reverse complement strand
GAACCCGTGCCAGTGGACGAGCTCCCGTTCAGGCCTCGGCAGCTGGGGTAACCACCTACGATCGGCGAATGCTCGCCTGGATACCGACCGCACTCGCCGTGTTGGCCGGCGTCGGGCTCGGCTTCGTGACCGGCGGCCAACTGTCGAACTTGACGAAGTGGCGGCCGACTGCCTGGCCCCTGTTGGTCGCCGGCCTGGTGATCGAGGTGTGCATCCGAGCCACCGGGTTCGGAGGCGGCTGGGCCGTGTTGGTGGACCTCATGGCCGGCTTCGCGCTGGTGGCGTTCTGTGTCCTCAACATCCGCGTGGGCGGGATGATCGTGATCGTCATCGGCCTCAGCATGAACCTGCTGCCGACGATCGTGAACTGGGGCATCCCGGTGTCCGGTTCCGCAGTCAGCTCCGCCGGTCTGGTGCGGGGTGGTTCCATTCAGACCACCGAGTTCGACGGAGCGCGACACCTCGAGGACGACGGCGATCATCTGACGTTCCTGGGCGAAGTGATCGGCATTCCGCCTACCAAGCAGGTGATCTCGATCGGCGACCTCGTGCTTCTCGTGGGCTACGCGCTCACCGGCGCTGCGCTGCTGCGAAACCGCCACGTCCCCGGCGAGACGCGGGTGTCGACTCGCGGCGGCGGGATCCCGTATCACGAGGTGATCAAGTCGCTGGGCGATGGGCCGGCGCCCCGCCGTGGTCCAGGAACGCACCCGGCCAAGATGGCCGACCAACTCAAGCGTCCACCCGAAGAGGACACCGGCGTCCGTCGCCTTCCGCCCGCGGACTGACGTCGCGCCGCGTCGCGATCAGTTCTCGACCAGGAGCGCGAGCCCGGTCCATGACTGGGGCGCGGCCCCGCCGCCGGCGCCGGTGTCGGGATTCCAGTACTCGGCGAGATCGGAAACATCGGCAGCTGCCATCAGTGCAGCGCCGACGCGTTGCGCTGTGTCGATCCGCCCCGCTCTCGTCGCGGCCACCCACAGCAGGTATGACAACTGCGGCCATGCCGGCCCGCGCCAGTACACGTCGGGAGCGAAGGTCGGCTCGCCGCGATGCACCCCGGTCGGCCCGAAGCGCGCCCCGTAGGCATCGGGGTCGGCCAACTGATCGAGCGCCTGACGCACGTGGGATGAGTCAGGATCGACGAGCGCCGCCAGCATCGAGTCCAACGTTCGGGCCCGCCCGGAACCGGACTCGGTCGGGCCGTCGTCGACCCAGGTCAACCGGGCCTCGTCCCACCGCAGTGTCAGTCGGGATGACAATTCTTCCGCCTGCGCCACCAGCCCGGCGTCGCCCGTCGCCGCTCCCAGTTCGAACGCATTGAAGGCGATCAGAGCGTTGAGCCCGACCGACGCCACCGGGCACTCATCGTTTGCGACGGGCGATCCGGTGTCGTCGAACGTGATCGACGACACCAGCTCGCCTTTGCGTTCCTTCCATCGGGCCAGCACGAACGGGCTGCTGGTCAGGTCGTCCCATCGAGGGCTGTCGTCCGCTCCGGTCTCCCACGGATGCGCCACCTCGATCAAGCCCGCTGCGGAGCGTCGCCTCCGCTCCAAGAGGAAGCCGAGTCCGCTGCGGGCAGCGCCGAGCAGCTGGTCCGGCACGTCCACTCCTGCGATGAGGAGCTGCGCAACGGTGTGGCCGTACATCGGGGGCTGGGTGATGCACGAGAACCCCTCGCGCCCCCAGAAGTCGGCGTGATGCGACGGCTCACCCCAATAGGCCACGTGTGGCACGAAACCGGTGGCGACCTCCTGTCCGGCGAAGACGTTGGCCAGCTCGGCGACGGCGCGTCGGTCGTCGCCCAGCCGATGCCACACCAACGAGTGGAAGCACGAGTCCCACAACCACTGCCACGGGTAGCGTTCGGCCGATGGGCAGGTGTAGCCGGGTTCCCTCCAGTGCGCTTCGAAGACGGCACGGACCCGATCGTCGAGACGCATACCGCCCACGCTAACGACCTCGCCCATGCCGACCGCCGCCCTGCTCTCCTTCCGCTTCTCCCCCACTGACGGGGTATCGGTCGTATCGCGTCGGTGGGCGGAAGTACTGGGGCGACTCGGTTTCGACGTCGTCACCGTGGCGGCGATGGGGGCTGATCGCCTCGTGGAGGGCATCGGCCTCGACACCGCCACTCGCCCTGACGCCGCGGCGTTGCGCCTCGCGCTGGCCGACGCGGACCTGGTCGTCGTGGAGAACCTGTGCACGATTCCGCTCAATGTCCCGGCCGCGCTCCTCACTGCCGAGATCCTGCGGGGCCGCCCTGCGGTGATGCATCACCACGATCCGCCATGGCACCGGGCCCGCTTCAGCCACGTCGCCGAACTCCCGGTCGACGACGCGACCTGGGCGCACGTGTCGATCACCGAGACAGCCGCCGAGGAGCTCCATGCCCGAGGCATCGACTCGTCGGTGATCTACAACGGTTTCGAGGCGCCTGGCGCCGGTGATCGCATCGGCACCCGCGCTCGCCTCGGTGTGAGCCCGAGCGAGTTGCTGGTGGCGCACCCCGTGCGGGCCATCGAACGCAAGAATGTGCCCGCAGCGCTCCGGCTGGCAGAGCAACTGGGCGGCACCTATTGGTTGCTGGGTCCTGCCGAGGAGGATTATGGGCCGACGCTCGGCCGCCTGCTCGACGAGGCCGCCTGCCGGGTGATCCACGAGCCCTTGGATCGGATCGACGACCTCTACGCCGCCGCTGATCTCGTGGCATATCCCTCCAGCTGGGAAGGATTCGGCAACCCACCGATCGAGGCCGCGTTGCGACAACGGCCGGTCGCCGTCGGCGACTACCCGTTCGCCCGCGAGCTGCGACGACTGGGCTTCGGCTTCTTCGAGCCGACCGACATCGACGGGATCAGGTCGTTCCTCGACGCCCCCGACGCGGCACTCCTCGACCGCAACGAGGAGCTGGCGGCCGAGCTGTTCTCGATGGAGCGTGTCGAGCGAGGTGTGCGAGGGCTGCTCGATCAGCAAGGCTGGCTGCCGTGAACGCGCCCATCGATCCATCGAGCGACCCGTCGAGCGACCCGGTACTTGCTCGTCGCGCCACCATCGGCCGCTGGAGCGACACCGGCAAGCGCATCGGCTACTTGGCGTACGGCATCGCCATGGTGCTGTTCTTCGTCGGGTTCGCCACCACCTTCACCACCCTGATCACCACCACGATCATCGTGCTGATGGTCGCGGGTGGTGTGGTGCTCATGCCGGCGATCGTGTTCGCCTACGGGGTCAAGGCGGCCGATCGCGAGGATCGGGAGTCTGCGCCCCGGTGATCTCATCGCTGGGCGACCCGTTGTTACCGGGTGGTAACTTTCAATCACCTATGCGACTTCCTGCCCACGAACGCCGCAAGCAGCTGATCGCCACGGCCATTCAGGTGTTCGCTCGCAACGGGTACCACGACACGTCCATGAACGACGTGGCCGAGGCCGCCGGCGTGACCAAGCCGGTGCTTTACCAACACTTCGCCTCCAAGCGTGACCTGTACCGAGAACTCCTGGGTGAGATCGGCAGCGAGCTGCGCGACACCATCGCCAAAGCCACCGCCGACGCCGGAACTCCCCGCCAACAGATCGAGCACGGTTTTCGGGCGTACTTCCGTTTCGTGGAGCAGCACAACGACGCCTTCCGCGTGCTGTTCGGGACGGGCACCCGACGCGACGAGGAGTTCGCAGTCGAAGCGCGGCGGGTCGAGGACTCGATTGCCGAGGTGACCGCTGAGCTCATCGAGATCGAAGGCCTCTCGCCGGTCCACCGGATGTTGCTGGGGAGCGGGATCGTGTCGTTGGCCGAGGGCGCGTGTCGCTATTGGCTGCTCCACGACGTCGATGTGGATGCCGATACCCTTGCGGCACAGGTCTCCCAACTGGCATGGGCCGGTCTACGTGGGATCAGATAGCGGCGAATGAGCAACATCAAACGATTCCTGATCGGCCGCCCCATCGCCACGGCCGATGCCGATCACCAGCGAATCAGCAAGACCATCGGACTGGCGGTCTTCAGTTCCGACGCGATCAGCTCGACCGCCTACGCCACCGGAGAAATCCTGCTGGTGCTGGTCGGAGCGGCGGGCATGGTGCAGGCCAACGGCACCCGCACCACCAACCTGCTGATCCCCATCGCCGTCATGGTGGCGATCCTGCTGGCACTCGTGGTCAACAGCTACCGCGAGACGATCCACGCCTATCCCGACGGCGGCGGCGCCTACGTGGTGTCCCGCGAGAACCTGGGCGAGATCCCGTCGCTCGTCGCCGGTGCGTCGTTGCTCATCGACTACGTGCTCACGGTGTCGGTGTCGATTGCCGCCGGCGTGTTGGCGATCTACTCGGTGTATCCGGGCTTGAAGGCGTACCGGGTCTGGATCTGTCTGGGTTTCGTGTTCATCCTGACCGTCGGCAACCTGAGAGGGCTCAAGGAGTCCGGCCAGGTGTTCGCTGTGCCGACCTACGTGTACATCGCCATCCTGACCACCTTCATCGCCGCCGGGATCTACCAGCACTTCACCGGCTCGTTGCACGTGTTCAACCCCAACACTGCGGCGGCGAAAAAGCAGATCCAAGAAGTCTTGAACCAGCACGGCACCGGCTTCGCCGAGATCGCGGGCGTGTCTGCGTACATCTTCGCCCGGGCGTTCGCGTCGGGCGCGGTGGCCCTCAGCGGCGTCGAGGCCATCTCGAACGGCATCCCTGCGTTCAAGAAGCCCACCTCGAAGAATGCCGCTCAGACCTTGGGTTGGATGGCCGCCATCCTCGGTACGTCCTTCGTGGGCATCAGCTTCATCGCCTACTGGATGAGGCCGATCCCGACCGACACCGAGTCCGCGCTGTCGACCATGGGCCGGGAGATCTTCGGCTCGGGAACGGCCCTGTACTACATCCTGCAGTTCGCCACGATGGCCATCCTGGTACTCGCTGCCAACACCGCCTACGCCGACTTCCCCCGGCTGGCCGCCATCATCGGACGGGACGGCTACCTGCCCCGACAGTTCGCCGCCCGTGGTGACCGACTGGTCTTCTCCAACGGCGTGCTGATCCTCGCCGGTGCGGCGTCGCTCCTCCTCATCGCCTTCGACGGCGACGTGTCCGCGCTGATCCCGCTCTACGCAGTGGGAGTGTTCACCAGCTTCACGCTCAGTCAGTCCGGCATGGTCCGCCATCACCTCCATGAACGGCAGAAGCGCTGGCAACTGTCGGTGGTGAACTCGACGCTCGGTGCCATCGCCACCTTCGTCGTGGCGCTGGTCGTGATCGTGTCGAAGTTCCTCATCGGCGCCTGGATCATCGTGGTCCTCATCCCGATCGTGGTGATGGCGTTCAAGGGCGTCAATCGCCACTACCGCAGCGTGGGCCAGCAACTCGCCGTTGACCCCGGCCCCGAGGCTCCGCCGCTTCGCCACGGCATCGTCGTACTCATCGGCTCCGTCAACCGCTCGGCGCTCATGGCCCTGCGCTACGCCCGCGCCGTCAACGCCGCCAACACGGTGGCCGTGTCGGTCGCCATCGACGAGGACCATGCCGATCACCTCCAGGCGCAGTGGGAGTCGTTCGGGCTGACGGTGCCACTCGAGATCCTCGAGTCGCCGTACCGAGATCTGACCGGCACGATCCTGGCGTACCTCGACGAGCTCGAGCAGCGTTGGGGCCATGACTACATCACCGTGGTGCTGCCCGAGGCCGTCGTGCCGCACTGGTGGCAGGGCATCTTCCACAACCAGTCAGCGCTTGCGTTGAAGCTGCGACTGCTGTCGCGTCGTGACACCGTGGTGGTGTCGGTGCCGTTCCACCTCGACGGCAGCGACCAGATGGTGGTCGGCAAGGAGAAGCGAGGCGCCACGATGCACGAAGCAGTGCCCGCCGGCGAGCCGTACGCGGCGATGACGGTGCCGGCTCAGTCTCCGCCGGTGCAGACCGACGTGACCCGAACCGAGATCGAGCCCCGCGAGGCCGAGTAGCTCGCTCGTCAGTCCTTGAGGGCGACGGCGTTGGGCGTGACGTTCATCTTCGGTTCGTAGGCTTCGGCCACCACGTCGCGGGATTCGCCGGCGAAGGTGGCTCGCAGCACGGCGCGACATGACTGGCACGGCCCGTAGTACGCCTCGGTCACCGATGCCGCGCAGCGAGGGCAGTCGAAGCTCTGCGAGTCGGGGATCTGGCCGGCGTCAAGGGCTGCATCGATCATGGATGGAGTCTGTCAGGATCACGACATGTCGGTGACACCAGCCAGAACTGACCCTCACACCACCCGGGTCGCCGCGATCGCCCAGCAGGTGTGCGAGGCCGCATCAGCCGGCCGAGCCCACATCTCGAACGGCGCGACGGCCCACGTGGTGCCGCTGCCGGGCGACCAGCGACGAAGCGGCGTTGGCATCGACACGTCGCAGTTGCAAAACATCGTGTCGATCGACCCCGAGACCTGCCTCTGCGTTGCCGAACCCGGGGTCACCTTCGAGAGGCTGTTGAGGGCCACACTCGAACACGGCCTCATCCCCACGGTCGTGCCCGAGCTGCGCGGCATCACCATCGGCGGAGCGGTTGCCGGCTGCTCGGTCGAGTCGATGTCGTTCCGTCACGGTGGCTTCCACGACTCGGCGCTGGCCTACGAAGTCGTGACCGGCGATGGCCGTATCCTGCAGCTCTCGCGCCGCGACCACCCCGACCTGTTCGAGCACCTGCACGGCTCGTACGGCACCCTCGGCATCCTCACACAGATCACCTTCCGGCTCGTTCCGGCGATGCGCTACGTCGAGATGGACTACCGCCACTTCACCGCGTTCGACGCGTTCGAGGAGGCACTGACCACGGCGTGCGACGCCGACTCAGCGCACGATTTCGTCGACGCAGTCGTTGCCGGCCCCGACCATCTGGTGCTGTGCATCGGCACGTTCGTGGCGGACACCGGCGGGCGCACCCCATCGGACTACACCCGAGACCGCGTGTTCTATCGGTCGACCGCCGAGTTGACGACCGACCTCATGACCACCGAGCAGTACTGCTTCCGCTACGACGCCGAATGCCACTGGCTGTCACGCACGCTGCCGCCGTTGGAATGGCGCTGGGTGCGCCGGCTGATCGGCAGATGGGTACTCGGCTCGACCAACCTCATCGCCTGGTCCAAGCGCACCGAGTTCATCACGTCGAAAGTTCTCCGCCGTCCCGACGTGGTCTGCGACGTGTTCATCCCCGAGTCGCGGCTGGGCCGCTTCTGGGACTGGTACACCCGCGAGTTCGCGGCATGGCCCCTGTGGGTCGTTCCCTACCGCCCGGCATCGCTCTACCCGTGGCTCGGCCAGGAGATCCGCGATGGACTGGCTCCGGGCGAGCTGTTCGTCGACCTGGCGGTCTACGGTGCGCGCAACATCAAGAAGCATCGTGACCTCAGCGTGGACCTCGAGGAGCAGGTGTGGGAGCTCGGCGGCATCAAGACATTGATCAGCCGCAACCACTACGACCGCGACCGGTTCTGGCGGATCTACGACCGCGACGCCTACGTCTCGGCCAAGTCCCAGCTCGATCCGGACGGGCTCTTTCCCGACCTCTACGACAAGCTGGGTCGGGTCGGTTGAACCGGCCGGGCGCAACTCGAGTCGAAGGGCTACAGCCGGATGTCGTGATCAGCGTGAGCGAGAACCCACCCGGTGCGAACCGCTGTGCCGATGACCTCGACCCCGAAGATGAGCGAGACGGCGATCAATGTACGAATCGACCTCATGTCAGTACCCCCTGTTGAAGCTTGACCTCCCGGTCGGCTCGAGCGGGGCGAAGTTGAGTCGTCCGGACCGACGAGACGGCGACCCTCAGGGGATGCGAACACCCGAGGCGGCACGGGCGATCACGAGCCGCTGGATCTCCGAGGTGCCCTCGAAGATCGTCATGATCTTCGAGTCACGGTGCCAGCGCTCGACGGGGTACTCGCGGGTGTAGCCGTAGCCGCCGAGGATCTGGATGGCGTCCTCGGTGGCGCGCACTGCGACCTCGGAAGCCTTCAGCTTGGACATCGAACCCTCGCCCTGCTTGAACGGCACGCCGTTGCGGCCCATCCACGCGGCACGCCACACCAGCAAACGAGCGGCGTCGATCTCCATGGCCATGTCGGCCAGCTTGAAGGCAATGCCCTGCTTCATGATGATCGGCTCGCCGAACGCCACGCGATCCTTGGCGTACTGCAGCGAGTACTCGTACGCGGCGCGGGCGATGCCGACGGCCATGGCGCCGACGGTGGGGCGAGTCGTCTCGAAGGTGGCCATCGCCGGCTGCTTCTCGCCGGCCGTCGACTTCTTCTCGCGAGCCTTGGCCAGCTTGGCGTCGAGCTTCTCCTTGCCGCCCAGAAGGCAACTTCCGGGGAGGCGCACGTCGTCCAGAACCCCCTCGGAGGTGTGCGAGGCACGGATGCCGTGCTTCTTGTACTTCTGGCCCATCGACAGGCCCGGAGTCTTGGGCGGGACGACGAAACTGGCGTGGCCACGGGTACCGAGCGTGGGGTCGACGACCGCGACCACCACGTGGATGTCGGCGATGCCGCCGTTGGTGATCCATGCCTTGGTGCCGTTGAGGACCCACTCGTCGGTGGCCTCCTGGTACACGGCGCGGGTGCGGTAGCCGCCCACGTCGGAACCGGCGTCGGGCTCCGAGGCGCACAGTGCGCCGAGCATCACGTTGTCGGCGTCGCCGTAGCACTGCGGCACCCACTCGAGCATTTGATCCATCGTCCCGTTGCCGCTGATGGCCGCTGCCGCGAGGCCCGAGCCGAAGATCGACAGGCCGATGCCGGCGTCGCCCCAGAACAACTCCTCGATG
>JBBQLA010000068.1:0-8853 GCA_038327485.1 Acidimicrobiales bacterium | reverse complement strand
CGGTGACTTACTCGCTCGGCGTCGACGTGGCCGGCGCAGGCGCGCCGACCAGCCGCACGACCCAGACCCGCACCAACCCCGCAGCCATCGGTGCCTCGACACTGCCGGACGGCCCGTACGAGACCTACCCGGTGCCGGTCCTTCCGTTGACGATCACCGCTCCCGCCACCGTCGGCGCCGAGATCACCACCACCCCGAACCAGCTGGTGCTGGACATCCCCGGCCTGAATGGCGTGTCGACCTGCACCCGCACCTCCACGCTGTCGTCGCTGAGCTCGACGGTCGTGGTGGCCGGCTCGGTGGTCCAGGGAGCGACCACCACCACCTCGGCGGCACCCACGACCACCTCGACCACGCTCGCCACCGGGCCCACCACCCCCTCGACGGTTCCCTCCGCTCCCAGCGCGGCGGCCAAGGTGCTCACCAAGACGGCGCAACTCGACTACACGTGCGCCATCGAGGTGGGCGGTTCGATGCTCACTCCGCAGACCAGCACGGTGACGGCGTTGGTCAGCGGGCCCGACATCGTGGCGCCCGGCTCGTCGTATCAGGTGTCGGTGGCCTTCGATCCCGGCCCCAAGAACGGCCCGATCCGCTTCGCCGCAGGCCTGGTCTCCTACCAGGCACAGCTCACCGTCACGGGCGCTTCACCCTCGTCGGTCTCGACCAACTCGGTGAAGAACCCCGACGTGGTCGCCGCGTCGAAGCTGCCCGACGGCCCCAACGCGAACCACCGCGTCCCGTCGCTCACGGCCACCATCACGGCGCCGTCGACCGCCGGGTCGACCGTCGGCATCGCTCCGACCAAGCTGACCATCTCGGTGCCCAGTCAGAGCTCGACGACCACCTGCGTGGCGGCATCGTCCGCGGCACTGCTCAGCACCAGGGTCGTGGCCGGAGCGCTCGACAACAGCGCCGTGCTCGCAGCGACCGCGGCTCGCGGTGGCAGCGGCCTGGCCATCACCGGCTCGGACTCGTCGATCGCCACGATCGTCGCCGCGGCGATGTTGCTGCTCGGTGCGGCGCTGCTCGCCTTCGGTCAGTGGTCCGCACGTCTCCGCTCGAGGCGCACCTGACGTGTCGTTCCTCCAGCTCCTGCTGATCGCCCACTTGGTGATCTTCGCCATCTGGTTCGGCACCGATCTCGCCACGTTCTCGCTGAGTCGACGCGTGGTCGACCCGACGGTTCCGGTGGCGTCGCGGCTCACCTTGGCCACGACCATGATGGGGATCGAAGTGGTGGCCCGGTTGTGTCTGCCGACCATGTTGGCGCTCGGCCTGTCACTGTCCATCGAGAACGGGCTCCTCGACACCGGATCGGTGGCCACGACGGCCGCGCACGTCGTGATCTGGGTGATCGTGGCCGCGTGGGTCGGCGTGGTGTGGACGATTCACCGACAGACCTCCGGCGAGCTGGCATCGAAGCTGGCGTCGGGCGACCTCGTCCTCCGTTCGCTGGTGTGCGCCGGGTTGTGGGTCGCCGGTCTGATTTCGCTGATCGGCGACGACGGGCCGTTCATCGGCCGATGGCTGGCGCTCAAGGTGATGGCGTTCGCGCTGATCATGACGTGCGGCATCGCCATCCGATTCCTGCTGAAGCCGTTCAGCGTGGCGTTCGGCGCGTTGGCAACCCAAGGTTCCTCGCCACAGAACGAAGCCGTCATGACCACCGCCATCCGCCGGGCCCAGCCCCTGGTCGGCGTGATCTGGTTCTGTCTGTTGGCCGCCACCACGTTGGCCGTCGTCAAACCGTTCGTCGGCTAGTTTCACTCAGCGGAACACCGTTCCAGAACTCCCGGAGGAGCCCCACATGCGAGCACTCAGAGTCGCCGGCGCCATCGCCGCGATCACCCTGTCGGGCGTCGCCGGCCTGGCCGGTACCGCCTCGGCCACCCACGCCGGCGAGACCATCGTGGTGTCGAAGACGACCGGACTGGCCGACGGTGAGACCGTCCACGTGACCGTCAGCAACTTCACCCCGGCCGCCAAGCCGGTGAAGATCGTCATCGCCGGGCAGGCCACGTTCACCGGCGTGCCGAGCAAGCTGAACTTCACCGAGTATGCGGCGGCGCCCACCATCACCTTGGCGGCCGACGGCACCGGCGAAGCCGACTACGCGGTCAAGATCGACCACGGCATGGACAACGACGGCAACCCGCTGGTGTGCGGCAAGGGTGGCCAGCAGTGCTGGCTCATCGCCGTGCAGGAGCCGTTCCTCCCCCAGCCCAACTACGCGTCGCAGGAGATCACCTTCGGTGATGCCGCGCCGACCGGTCCCACGGTGACGATCGCTGCGCCGACCACGACCGCGGCCGTGACCACCACCACGGCCCCGCCGGTGGAGACCACGACCACCACAGCCAAGGCCACGGTCACGGTGACCGACGACTCCAAGGACAACGGCTCCAACACGGGTCTGATCGTGGGCATCGCCGCCGGAGCCGTCGTGGTGCTGGGTGGCCTCGGCTTCGCCATGACCCGCCGGAGCGGCGGCAACAGCGGCGGCGCCACGCCTCCCCCGCCCCTCTGACCTGACGCTGCCCCTCTCACCCGACGTTCTCGGGCTCTTCTGAGCCTCGAGAGACACTGAATCAGCCCCGGTACATCTCGGGCTCGTTGAGCACGGCTCAGGCCAGCAACGCGCCGGCGAGTCGCCACGGGCGTCCGTCGACCAGGTTCGTGCCTTTCGAGATCTGGCGGTTCACGGCCCGAGCGGGGAACACCTCACCTGACAGCGCGTCACCCCGCACCACGTCGGGCAGGTTGATGGTGCCGTCGAAGGTGCGCTCGCGTGACGGCGCCCATAGGGTGAAGTCCGGCGGGAGCGCCGCGATCAGCGACTCGCCGGTGGCGTTCGACGCCACCAGATTCATCCGGTTCTCGGCGGCGCGTTCGACCAGGCCGGTGGCGGTCTCCCATGGCTCCGACGACGCCAGTGGCACGGCCACCACGTCGCAGCTCATGAGCGCGCACAGGCGCGCCGTTTCGGGATAGATCGAGTCGTCGCCGACGATGATGGCGAGCCGTCCCCACGGCAGATCGATCGGCGTGACGGCGGTACCGAGGCGGTGATGCCATGCCGCATGGCGCTCGCTCGAGTGCAGCTGCAGTTGATGGCCGACGATGCCGGTCGAGTCGATGGCGATGCCCATGTGGGCGTCGTCCTCACGCACCGAGGTGACCACGATCTGCCCGGGGCGAAGCCGTGCCGCCACGTCGTCGATCTGGTCGAGGGTGATGGCGAGCTCGGGCAACACCGTCAGCTCGGCGCCGGCGATGTCGACGATCGAACCGACGGTCGCGACGGTCACCGATGCGGCCCGTGCGTGATCGTCGATCGGTGGGGTCGCTTCGCCCAACGCGGCGTAGATCGACGGGCGGCGAGTGGAGACGACGTCGGTGCCGTCGGGTCGACGCTTGTCAGCCGAGAGCGCCAGATCGATGTCGGCCACGATCACTGCCTCACCTCGACGGGGCGCCATGGCCACGACGGTTCCATCGGGCGCGACGATCTGGCTCTCGCCGGCGCCGTCGAGGTACTCAGGCGGCACCTTCATGGCCTCGGAGAACATGGCGACCTTGTCGGCCGGGAGCAGCGGGCCGACCTTGCAGCACGCCACCAGCCACACCTTGTTCTCGGCCGCCCGCACCGGAATGTGCAGCGACGCTTCGTCGAGGGCGAACGAGTTCAGGCTGTTGAGCAGCAGCGACGCGCCGCGCAGCACGAGGCCGCGGGGGACTTCGGCGATGACGCCGTCCATGCAGGCGTAGTTGCCGATGGTCCCGAAGGGCGCGTCGATGAGCGCTGCCGGCTCGACCGCGGCGCTGAGGAAGTCGCCTTCGGCACCCATCAGCACGGTCTTGTCGTTCGCTGCGACCATCGAGCCGTCGGGAGAGAAGAGCAGGTTGGTGTTGGTGATGCGCCCGGGCGCGGGCTCGCGCGAGGTGCTGTCCCCGAGGCGGCGGACGGTGCAGTTCAACTGGATCCAACACGAGTGCCGTGCCGCTCGTTCACCGACGGCACGGGTCCACGGGCCGTCGAGATCGATGGCCACCTCCCAGGCATGGGCGCCGTCGTCGTAGACGGACAGGTGGTTGCAGAACTCGGGCAGCACCATCACGTCGGGGTGGTGTTCGGCGGCGGTGTCGATCATCCGCAGCACGGTGGCCAGGTTGTCGTCGACGTCGCAGGTCGTGGCGAACTGAACGGCGGCGACCCTCGCGATCGTGGCGTCACTCATCGGACAGAGCCGGCCGATGCCGGGAACACGCCGGCTTTGCCGACCAACCCGGGCACCGAGTGGTCGAGCGTCGACTCGAGCCAGCCGACGTTCGACGCGAGCTGCTCGAGGTCGATGCCGGTGCCATAGCCCATCCGGTGCAGCAGGTACACGAGGTCCTCGGTGGCGATGTTTCCGGTGGCGTTGGGGGCGAAGGGGCAGCCGCCGATGCCACCGAAGCTCGAGTCGAGCACTCGCACCCCGGCCTGCACTGCGGCGACAGCGTTGGCGTAACCGGTGTTGCGGGTGTTGTGGAAGTGGCAGCGCAGGGCGAAACCCCCGTGGCTGTTGGTGGCGGCTTCGTTGGCCCGGTTGACGCTGTGGATGCGGTTCTCGACGTCGGTCGGCACGGCGACGCCGATGGAATCCGCAATGGCCAGTTCGGTGGGCACGCCGGCTCGCAGCACCTGCTCGACGACCCACTCGAAGCGGTCTCGGGACACCTCACCCTCGTAGGGGCATCCGAAGCTGGCGGCGAGGGTGACGGTGGTGGCCATGTCCGCTGCTTGGGCCGCCGCGGCGATCTCGCCCCAGGTGTCGATGAGGCCTTGGGTGGTTTGGCCTTGGTTCTTCTCGGCGAAGGTGTCGGTGCACACGACGACGACGTTGATCTCATCGACGCCGCTGTCGACGGCGCGCTGGAAGCCTCGGGCGTTGAGCACCAGCCCGATGTAGCTCACGTCTCGGTCCCGCGGGACGGCGGCCATGACTGCGTCGGCGTCGGCCATCTGTGGGACCCGCTTGGGATTCACGAACGACACGACCTCGATGCGGCGGACGCCGGCGTCGATGGTGCGGTTGATCAGCGCCAGCTTGTCGGGCGTGCTGAGGTGGGTGGGGTCGCTCTGCAGGCCGTCGCGAGGCGCGACCTCGACGATCTCGACGTGATTCGACGACGAACTCATGGCGGCAGTCTACGACCCGCCCACGGACCCATACCGCTCAGCGGAACAGCGTTCCGTTCTACTGGAGTGCGGGGGTCGACCGCCGGTAGCGTCGGCGCCGTGACTCCCCTCTCCGACCTCAGAGTGATCGAGATGGGCCAGCTGCTCGCCGGCCCGTTCTGCGGCCAGCTCCTGGCCGACTTCGGCGCCGACGTGATCAAGATCGAGCCGCCCGGCACCGGCGATCCCATGCGTGAGTGGGGTCGTGAGAAGTCCGGCGGCCAGTCGTTGTGGTGGCCCGTGGTCGCTCGCGGCAAGCGCTCGGTCACCATCAACCTGCGCGAGAAGGCCGGCCAGGAACTGGCCCGACAACTCATCGCGACGGCCGACGTGCTCATCGAGAACTTCCGTCCCGGCACCATCGAGAAGTGGGGCATGGCCCCCGATGACCTGCTCGCCGCCAACCCCAAGCTGATCATCGTGCGGGTCTCCGGCTACGGCCAGACCGGGCCCTACGCCTCTCGACCCGGCTACGGCGCCATCGGCGAAGCCATGGGCGGCCTGCGCGCCGTCATCGGCGAGCCCGACCGTCCGCCGGCCCGCGCCGGGATCTCCATCGGCGACACTCTCGCCGCCACCTTCGCCTGCGTCGGCTGCCTCGTGGCGCTGCACCATCGTGAGCGCACCGGCGTCGGCCAGGTCGTCGACTCGGCCCTGTACGAAGCCGTGCTCGGCGTCATGGAGTCGCTCATCCCCGAGTACGCCATCACCGGGTACATCCGTCCCCGCACCGGATCGATCCTGCCCAACGTGTCGCCGGCCAACGCCTACCCCACCGCCGACGGCAAGGAGCACCTCATCTCGGGCAACCAGGACACCGTGTGGAAGCGCCTGGCCGAAGCGATGGACCGCCCTGAGCTCGGCGACGACGAGCGCTACGCCACCCACAACGCCCGCGGCGTCAACCAGGCCGAACTCGACGCGCTCATCGGCGAGTGGACCGCAACGCTCACCGCTGCCGAACTGGAGACACGACTCAACGACCACTCGGTGCCCAACGGCAAGATCTTCACCGCCCCCGACATGCTGGCTGACGAGCACTACGCCGCCCGCGAGGCCATCGTGAAGCTGGTCCACCCGATGCTCGGCGAGTTTCCCATGCAGAACGTCGTGCCAAAGTTGTCGGTGACGCCCGGCGAAGTCCGCTGGGTGGGACCCGAGCTCGGCGAGCACACAGACGAAGTGCTGGCCGGCGTGCTCGGCCTCGACGACGCGGCGGTGGCCGAGCTGCGATCAAATGGGGTGGTCTGACCGATGAAGATCACCTCAACACCCGAACTCGACGCCGTGGCCGCACCGCGAGCCGACGACGAGGACTGGGTCGCCGGCCCTCGTGGCCGTTTCGGTGTGATCGCCCCGTCGACCAACACGATCGTCGAGCAGGACCTCGCCGACATTGCCCCTCGCGGCGTCACCTTCCACACCGGACGCATGTACATCTCCAACCCCAACCTGGGGTCCAACGCGGCGTTCGAGGAACTGCTGGTGCAGATCCGCGAGTCGATCCGAGTCGCGGTGCGCGACGTGCTCACGGCCGAGCCCACCTACCTGCTCATGGGCATGTCGGCCGAGACGTTCTGGGGTGGTCTCGCCGGCAACGAGGCCTTCATCGAACGCATCCGCGATCAGTCCGGCCTCGAGGTGTCGACCGGAGCGTCGGCCTGCCGCAACGCGCTCGAAGCGGTCGGCGCCCGTCGGATCTCGGTGTTCTCGCCCTACCAACCCGTGGCCGATGATCAGGTCAGCAGTTACTTCACCGAAGCCGGATTCGACGTGAAGGCCGTGACCGGATTGCGCTGTCCCACGGCCACCGCCATCGCCGAGGTCGGCCCCGGCCGCCTGCGCCGCGTGGTCGACGCACTTGACGACGACAGCGTGGACGCCATCGTCCAGGTCGGCACCAACCTGAGCTTCGTTCGCCAGGCAGCTGCGCTCGAAGCCGAGCTGGGCAAGCCGGTCATCGCCATCAACACCGCCACCCTGTGGCACGCGCTGCGAGCCACCGGCATCAACGACCGCATAGACGGGTTCGGCCGACTCTTGAGCGAGCACTAGATGGCATTCGATCCGCTGTCCCGGCTCGACGACGCCCAGCCTCGACCGGCTGCGGATCGAACCGAGCGCCTCGAACGGGTGTTGATCGCCGGCGCCGGTCCGAGTGGATTGACTGCTGCGCTCACCCTCGCTCGGGCCGGAGTCCCCGTCACGGTGATCGAGAAGGGCGCTGGCCTCAATCCCGAGTCGCGCGCCTCGACGTTCCATCCGCCCACCCTCGAGCTGCTCGACGAGCTCGATGTGGCCGATCGGATCATCGCCGCGGGTCTGCGCGCGCCTCGCACCCAGTTCCGCGACCGCACCACGGGCCCCGTCGCCACGTTCGACCTCGGGGTGCTGGCCGACGAGACCCGGTTCCCATTTCGCATCCAGCTCGAACAGAACAAGGCCGCAGCGATCCTGCTCGACGAGCTGACGTCGGGCCGATGGGACGCGGACGTGCGCTTCTCCACCCGCGTCCACGCCGTCACGTCCCAGTCCGATGCCGACGTCACGGTCTTGGCCGGGACAGCAGATGACTTCGTGGAGCTCACCGTGCCGTGGTTGATCGCAGCCGACGGCGCCCACTCCCCCGTCCGCCACAGCCTCGACATCGGGCTGATGGGCGAGACCTACCCGGAGGAATTCCTGGTGGTCTCCGTTGCTGAGGAACTGACCGATCACCTCGCGGACCTCGAGTATGTGAACTACGTCGCCGACCCCGACCAGTGGCTGGTGTTGTTGCGCACGCCTGATCACTGGCGGGTATTACTCCCGGTGGGTGGGCGGTTGGCCGAGTCGTCGACCGACGCCGGTGTGCAGGCGCTGTTGGCTGGCGTGATCGACTTGGGCCGCGACTGGAACGTGTTGCAGTGGAGTCAGTACGTGGTCAGCCGATGTGTGGCCGACCGCATGCGCGACGCTCGGGTGTTGCTGGCGGGCGATGCCGCTCACCAGAACTCACCGCTCGGTGGCATGGGCATGAACTCAGGCATCCAGGACGCCGTGTCGGCGGGCCGACGGTTGGCATCGGTGTGGCACGGCGATGCCGGGGCCCCGGTGCTGGACGGCTACGACTCGGCTCGACGGCGAGTGGCCACCGAGTACGTGCAGGCCGACAGCCATGCCAACTGGCTGGTCCTCCGCGAGCCTGACGCGACGGTTCGCGCCGAACTCCAGGCCGACCTGCGTGCCGCTGCGGCAGACCCCGAGCGGCACCGCCAACGGATGCGGCGCACCGCCATGCTGGACGCAGTCCGCGACAGTCTCTGACAACTCATTCTCGGACAACTCATTCTCGGACAACTCATTTTCTGGAGGCGATCAGTTCGCGTTCGGCGACGATTTCGTCGATGCGGGCCTGGAGGAGTTGGGCGTTGTGGCGTTGGGCGCGGTCGCCGAGGTGTTCGCGGGTGTGTCGATGTTTGCGTCGGGTGGTGCGGGCGGGTTGGTGATCGATCGTTCCGTCTGGTGACGTGAACTGGAACTCGCCGTACTCGTCTCGGGTGAGGGTCCATCCGCCTTCGTGGAGGAGGTGATGGTGGTGATGGCACAACAGGACGAGATTGTCGATGTCGGTCGGGCCGTTGTTCTCC
>JBBQLA010000067.1:0-8907 GCA_038327485.1 Acidimicrobiales bacterium | reverse complement strand
GGCCGATGCAGCGCCATCGAGGCTGCTGACCATGTTCGTCAGGACCCATGGACGGTTGCGGTCGGAGGTGCGAGCGGGCTCGGCAAGCAGGGAGTCCAGAAGGTCGGCGTCGAGCGGCCCGGAGTCCACTGCGATGCCGTGAGCGGGAAGGAGTTGTCGCACCGGATCAAGCTAGGGGTCGAGAGCGCCGAGATCTGTGGACATCGACAGTCCACAGTGGCGTCCACAACCTGCGGGCACAAACAGGGCCTCAGAGGTGTTGGAAGCGACTGAGACTTACAGAAAGGACATCATCGAACTGACGCACAACGTGGTCGTCGTCACGGTCTGTGGGGGCGGTCCTGAAGTTATCCCGAGTGTTGTGGAGAAGTTCGTCTCGAATTCACAGGTTCATCCCCTTCCTACCCACAGGCTCGGCTTCGTAGTGTCACCCCCCGTACGCCGCGGCGTGGCCACGATGGATTGGTGGTGCGTCGTGAAGCTGGCAACAGGTTCGGATGGCTCCTGGGGATCGATCGTGTGATCCCTCCCCTTGTGGCCCGCCGCGGCAAACACGTTCTGAAGTTCCTCATCCACCTCTCGGCTCGAGCCCTGGTGGGCCAGCCGAACGGAGTCACCACATGTCCCTGATCGACGACGCAGTGTCCATCGGTCTCCGGCGGCGCTTCACCCTCGCCGGGGTCCACCCCTACGACCAGGTGACCTGGGAGCGGCGAGACGCGCGGCTGGTCGACTGGAGGGACGGCACCGTTGCGTTCGAGCAGCTCGGGGTGGAGTTTCCCGCCCACTGGTCGGTCAACGCCTCGAACATCGTCGCCCAGAAGTACTTTCGTGGGAAGCTCGGCACCGTGGAGCGCGAGTCGTCGCTCCGCCAGCTCATCGATCGCGTGGTCGACACGATCACCGTCTGGGGCACCAGTGGCGGGTACTTCGCCGACAGCGAGGAAGAGTCGATCTTTCGTGATGAGTTGACGGCGATCCTCCTCCAGCAGCGCATGGCGTTCAACAGCCCGGTGTGGTTCAACATCGGCGTCGACGGGGCCCCCAACCAGTCCTCCGCCTGCTTCATCTTGTCGGTCGAGGACTCGATGGACTCGATCCTGAACTGGTACCGGGAGGAGGGCACCATCTTCAAGGGTGGCTCGGGCGCCGGTGTGAACCTGTCGAAGATCCGGTCCTCCAAGGAGTTCCTCACCGGCGGCGGACACCCTTCAGGTCCGGTGAGCTTCATGCGAGGAGCCGACTCCTCAGCGGGGACCATCAAGAGCGGCGGCAAGACCCGCCGCGCCGCCAAGATGGCCATCCTCGATGTCGACCACCCCGACGTGGCCGAGTTCATCTGGTGCAAGGCCAAGGAGGAGCGCAAGGCCCGAGTCCTACGAGACGCCGGATTCGACATGGACCTCGATGGGGCGGACAGCATCAGCATCCAGTACCAGAACGCCAACAACTCGGTGCGGGTCACCGACGAGTTCATGCGAGCGGTGCTCGCCGACGAGCCGTGGCACCTTCGTGCCGTCACGTCGGGCGAGGTCATCGAGACCGTTCCGGCCCGCGAGCTGTTCACCGCAATCTCGACGGCGGCCTGGGAGTGCGCTGATCCCGGTCTGCAATTCGACACCACCATCAACCGCTGGCACACCACTCCAGCATCGGGTCGCATCAACGGATCGAATCCGTGCTCGGAGTACATGCACCTCGACAACTCCGCTTGCAACCTCGCCAGCCTGAATCTGCTGACCTTCCTCGATGAGGACGGTCGATTCGATGTCGATGGCTTCCGCTCCGCCGTCGAGATCACGTTCCTCGCTCAGGAGATCCTGGTCGCGAACTCCGACTACCCGACCGAGGCCATCGGCGACAACGCTCGACGATTTCGTCAGTTGGGCCTCGGCTTCACCAACCTCGGCGCCATGCTCATGGCGCTCGGTCTCCCGTACGAGTCCGACGGTGGTCGAGCGTGGGCGGGCGCGATCAGCGCCTTGATGACTGGCCACGCCTATGCCACATCAGCGCGCGTCGCCGGTCGGATGGGCCCGTTCGAGGGATATTCCGGCAACGAGGCGCCGACCTTGCGCGTGCTCGACATGCACCGACGCGAAGCCCGCGACATCAACGAGGACCTCGTGCCCGCCGAACTGCTCAGCGCAGCTCAACGCTCGTGGGACGATGCCTGCCTCTTGGCAGGCGACCTCGGTATCCGCAACGCCCAGGCCACCGTCGTGGCTCCCACCGGAACGATCTCGTTCCTGATGGACTGCGACACCACCGGAATCGAGCCTGATCTCGGCTTGGTGAAGACCAAGAAGCTCGTCGGCGGCGGATCGATGCAGATCGTGAACCAGACGGTGCCCCGGGCGCTGCGACGTCTCGGCTACGACGAGGTGCAATCGCTGGAGATCGTCGACTGGATCGCAGAGCACCATTCGGCGCTGGGGGCGCCGCACTTGTCGGCCGACCACGTCGCGGTGTTCGCGTGCTCGATGGGCGACAACGTCATCTCGGCCGATGGGCACATCCGCATGATGGCGGCGGTGCAGCCGTTCATCTCGGGCGCAATCTCGAAGACGGTGAACCTCCCGGAATCGGCCACGATCGCAGACGTCGAGGCCTTGCACGTGGAGTCCTGGAACCTCGGGCTCAAGGCCGTGGCCATCTATCGCGACAACTGCAAGGTCGGACAACCGCTGAGCACCGGCACGTCGACGACGTCAACGACCGGGACCGTGGCGGCCTTGATGCCGGTGGAAGTCACTGCGGCGGCAGTCGGCCGCGAGCCCACCCGTGAGCGCATGCCCCGGTCGCGGGTCTCGCGCACCATGGAGTTCCGGGTCGCCGATTGCAAAGGCTTCGTCACCATCGGCGAGTACGCCGACGGCCGTCCCGGCGAGCTGTTCATCAGGGTGTCGAAGCAGGGCTCGACGCTCGCCGGGATCATGGACGCGTTCGCTATTGCGGTCTCCCACGGGCTCCAGTACGGCGTGCCGTTACGGGCCTACGTCGACGCGTTCGTCGGCATGCGATTCGAGCCGGCCGGCATGACCGACGATCCAGAGCTGCGCATCGCCAACTCGCTGATGGACTACCTCTTCCGTCGTCTGGCACTCGAGTACCTGAGCCCGGCAGAGCGGTCCGAGTTGGGCATCTTCAGCGTGTCCGAGCGGGTGCAGCCCACGCTGCCCGGCGTCGAGGAGTCGACCACGCTGACCAGCCCCGGCATCGATCTCCAGCCCGATCCACCGTCGATGATCGACGCCCCGTTGTGCATGCAGTGTGGCGTGCGCATGCAGCGCGCCGGATCCTGCTACACGTGCGGCGAATGTGGCTCGACGTCGGGGTGCAGCTGACATTGTCGATCGCTGCCGGGCTACAGCCGATCGGTGAGTCTCGATGCCCGGAGTTCGGCGATTCGTTGCTCGAGATACGTCGAGAACCAGCCCTCGTATCGGGTCTGGATGGTGGGTGACATCCAGTCGTTCCCGGTGACCTTGTGTCGACATGCTGCGGTGCCGCAGGCGCACTCGAACTCGTCGTAGTCGTCCGCGTCGCACATTGCGTAGTCGAACGTCAGCTCCTCGTCGGTGGCGATATCGCGCATGGCGACCAGCATCACACTGCCCGAGATGCCCAAGTTGGGCTCACACGAGTGGTTGAACAGATCGGCGTCCTCGGCGTCGAGGGGGCACGCCAGGAACAGGTCGTCGGCGATTTGCAGCGACTGGATCTGCTGGTCGCTTGGGAGGGCGGAGAACTGACCTCCAGCGAGCATGTGCCCGCCGAAGGCCGTCACGATCTCGCCCGCTCGTATCGGACCGGCCGCGAACACGCCACGGCCCTTCGATCCGGCGGGTCGGGCGGTTGCCAGGGGGTGAAGCCAGCTGTGTTGCACGATGGCGAATATTACGAATCCGAGCGGGCGCTCACGAGTTCTTGACCTGCAGCGGCCCACCGTGTCGCTGCTGCCACTCGGTGTATCGATCGAAGAAGTCGGCGCCGAACGGATCCTCGCCGACCAGCTTCATCCCGGCGCGCCAGATGGTGAAGTCGTCGGGCGCCAAGACGTCCGCGGCGGCGATGTGTCGGGCAGCGGCCTCTGGCGCTTCGCGACGAAGGAGTTCGAGCGCGAGGCGGAACTCGGCGCGAGCCTGCCGTTGCGCGACGCTGAACTCTCCGACATCGACGGACGACTGATCGGGGACGGTGCCGTCGAGCACCCACCGCCTGACCGACTCGAGATGCGGGCCCGACTCGACGCCGTGGATCGAAGTGAACTGGTCGTCGGAGAACTCGATGGAGGGGGAGCGGACGACCCTGCGGTTCTCGTCCAACCAGATGACTGTCGGGACGTTGGTCAGCCCGTAGGCGTCGGCGAACGTGCGGTCGGTGTCGACCAGCACGGGAAAGTCGATGTCGGTGGCCCAGGGTGCCACGTCCTCGGTCGACTCATCGATGGCAACCCCGACCACGTCGAAGGACTGTCCCGCCAGTTCGTTGCGCAGCGACTGCCATCCGGGCAGGTCGTAGCGGCACCCGCACCAACTCGAGAACGCCACGACCAGCGTCTTGCCCGCCGACTGCTCGAACAGAGTGTGCGGCCGACCGTCGAGGCCCATGAGGGCGAGATCGGGTGCGATCCCCGAGACCAGGCTCGATGATGTGTCCGAGCGGTTGCCGATGACGGCAACCCGGTGTGTCTCATCCGCGGCGTAGGCGGCTCCCAACGCCGCTGCGATCGAGCGGGCAGGAGCAGAGGGATCGGAGGCGACGGACCCCAGCAGCGATGAGGGAATGCACTCGGCACCGCGACACCACCCCTCTGCTTTGGAGACCCATCCCGTGACCGGGCCCAGATCTGCCGCCGACAGCAACGGCAGATCACTTGAACCGCCCTCGCAACTACCCAACTCACCGACGATCGTCCACGTGCTCATGCGGCCAAGCTATCGACCGTCCGCGAAGATGATTGGCCGAAACCTCGCGGAGATGGCACCCTGACAGAGCCGGAATCCCCAGCTACGAGGTGTGTGTTGTCGTTCGACGTCGGAGATCGTGTGGTGTACCCGCACCACGGAGCAGCAGTGATCGTGAAGCGCGAGACGCGCGAGTACAACGGTGAGAAGACGGACTACCTGGTCCTCCAGATGGCGCACGGTGAGCTCACCCTGTCGGTTCCTGCCGACAAGGCTGAGGACGTCGGCATGCGTCCGCCCATCGGCAACGAAGAGGTCCAAGACCTCTTCGAACTGCTGGGTAAGAAGGATGTTCGTGAGCCGGCCAACTGGAGCCGTCGCTTCAAGAACCACCAGGAGAAGCTGAAGTCGGGCGATGTGTACCAGGTCGCCGAGGTCGTGCGGAACCTGGCGCTGCGTGATCAGGCCAAGGGCCTGTCGGCCGGCGAGAAGTCGATGTTCGTCAAGGCGCGGTCGGTGCTCGTCTCCGAGCTGAGCTTCGCCCTCGATGTCAGTGAGGAAGACGCGTTGTCACGCGTTGAGGAAACGCTCCACTGAGCGTGATTCAACCGCCGCAGCCACGGTGGCGGCGATACCGACAGCGGGTTCGAGCGGTCTGATGCCCCGGAACCGGGAGTTCATCCGCGTCGTGTCGGCTCGCTGATCGAGGGGCCGTTCGAAGGTGTTCTCGTTGCGGAACGTGACCCCCGCGCCGACGGCGGCAGCGACCAACTGGGCAATTTCCAGCACGCTCGTGCCTCGGCCGCTGGCGACGTTCATCGGCCACGGGCTCGAGACCCGGCCGACGCACGCCTCGACCATGACCCGACACACCGTGCCCACATCGATCAGGTCACGAAGCTGTCGTCCATCACCATGAATCGGCAGCGGACTGCCGTCGAGCGCAGCATGGATGAAGTCGGCCACGAGCGATCCGCGTCCAGCTGACTGGCCGGGGCCGTAGACGTCGAACATTCTGAGGCGGAGGGCGCTCAAGCCGTAGGCGTGCTGATAGCTCGAGGTGAAGGCTTCAGCCGCCATCTTCGATGCGGCATGAGGCGTGCGAGGCAACGAGGTGAGCTCCTCGTGGGCCGGTATTGCCGGGTTGGCGCCGTAGACAGACGACGACGACGCCAGGATCACGTGGGTGCCGCGCCGCCCGCCCGATGGGCTCTGACGCGCAGCTTCGAGCACCGCCAGGGTGCCGCCGACATTGACCTGGTTGTCGAGTGACGGATCGGTGTGCTCGCCGATGGGTGATGCTGCGAGGTGCACGATCACGTCGACGTCCGACGCCGCCGACCGCACCAGTTCGGCGTCGAGGATCGATCCCTCGATCACGTCGACGCCGAGCGAGGTGAGCGAGCCGCCCGCCGGGTCCGAGCGCTCGTCGAGCACCCGAAGTGCGGTGGTGTGCGAGTCCTCGAGGAGGAGCCGGCAGAGGTGGGTTCCGATGAACCCGGCGCCGCCGGTGATCAGGATTCTCATAGTGATCTGTCGGCCCGCACCCTCACGGTGATGAGGTGGTCGGGTGACGCTCTTCTACAGTGACCGGGTGGGTCTCTCGATGAGCAGTCGACGCCGCGCGGGCGTGGTCATCGTGTCGGCCCTCGCCGTGGTGCTCCTGGTCGGTGGATGCAGCTCGCGCGAGATCGACTACTCCGAGATGGACTCGAACACGACGACATCGGCGAAGACCTATGGCCGTGACGCCGACGGGCTGGTCGAGTCCATCGCCGATCACTTCTCGGCCGTCGGTACCAACCTGAATCTCTGGGCTCCGCCCCGATCTCAGGCCAAGTGCGCAGCGGAGAAGATGGTGGCGACCCTGGGCGTCGACCGACTGCTCGAGCTCGGCTTCGACCCCCAGAAAGGGCGGATTGCACTGCCCTTCAGCGACGCCGAGCAGACGTCGGTGCTCAACATCCTGGTCGGGTGCGTCGACTTCAAGCAGGGTCTGCTCGAACTGATCTCGGCGTACCAGAAGCTGGACGTGACCCGAACCGCCTGCGTGACCGCGTCGATCGACCGGCAGGGACTGACCCGCGACCTCGTGGCCAGTCTGCTCACGGCCAAGGAGTCCGATCCGCTGGCGGCCTCGAACCGGGTGGGTGTGGGCGTCACGCTCGCCATGGGCGACTGTCTCGACAACAAGTTGGATCTGTTGCCGGTCCCGGCTGAGGACCCGTTTCCACAGGACAAGCGGGCCCAGGATGAGCCGTCCACGACGACCACGGTTGCTCCGACGTCCAATGGTGGCTGACCGCCCCCGACCCACGGTCGGTGAGCAGGCGACGAACCGGGCGTAGGATCCGACGCCGTGATCGCCAGCATCCCGTCACCCCCGAACGACTACCTCGTCCTGGGGCCCCTCCACCTCCGGTACTACGGCCTGATGATCGCCCTCGGCGTGATCGTCGGCGTGTGGATCGCCCGCAGGCAGTTGTCCAAGAAGGGCGCCGATCCCGAGCTGATCGTCGATGTCGCCATGTGGGCGGTGCCGGCCGGGCTCATCGGCGCTCGGATCTACCACGTCATCACCGACTACGAGCGCACCTACTGCGGACCGGCGAACGGGTGTCCCAAGTCGTTGCTGTGGGATTCGTTCAAGATCTGGGAGGGCGGACTCGGCATTCCCGGGGGCATCGCCGGCGGCTTCCTCGTCGGCGTCCTCTACTGTCGCCTCCGCAAGCTCGACACCCGCCTCCTGATGGACGTTGTGGCGCCGGCGATCCCGATTTCGCAGGCCATCGGCCGCCTCGGCAACTACTTCAACCAGGAACTGTTCGGTCGGCCGACGAGTCTGCCGTGGGGACTGCGCATCACCAAGCCGAGCGCGCTGAGCGCCGCCCAGTCGGTGTATCCGGGTGCGACTGTCTTCCAACCGACCTTCCTCTACGAAGGATTGTGGAATGTCGCTGTGATGGGCGTGGTGCTCTTGGCGGACAAGAAGCTTCGCCTCAAGCGTGGCAAGCTCTTCCCGCTCTTCATCTCCGGCTACTTCCTCGGCCGCATGTGGGTCGAGGAGTTGCGGAGCGATTCGGCGGCCCGGGTGGGTGACCTGCGGTGGAATTTCGTGTTGGCGATCATCATGGTGCTCGTCGGCATCGTGTGGTTCTTCTGGGGCGGATGCCGGGCGACCGACGACGAGGTCGAGGCCTACGCCGCCCAAGCCGCTGCAGGACCACCCCCGCCGCGTCAGCCGAAGTCGAAGGCCAAGGCGAGCAACTCAGACGAGCCGACTTCAGAAGAGACAAGTTCAGAGAACACCGATGAGCTCGTCGCCGAGTCGGGGCCAGAGCTCAACGGCCCAGTCACCGAAGGCGGAGTCGCCGAGGCCGACAGCGGCGATGCTGCGTTCGGGATCGACCCAACAGAAGGTTCCGGCGGCACCGAAGTGCCCGAATGTTCGAGCTGAGCTCGTCGACGGAGTCCAGTGCGGTGACTTGGCGCCCTTGATTTCGACGCCGAGGCCCCACGGACACGGCCGCTGCTGACCGAAGCCGGGGACTACGCCGTCGAGGTCGCCGAACTGGTCGGTGGCGGCCTCGGTCACCGTCGTCGCCGAGACCAGCGTCGGAGCCAACAACTCAGCGCACCACAGCATCAGATCGTCGAGCGTCGAGCGGGCCGACCGAGCGGCAGACTCTCCGAGCGTGGTCGATGTCATCGCCAGTGGCTCCAGTACCGCAGCAGTCACGTAGTCCTGCCAGGCCATCTCTGTGGCGTGTTCGAGGACGTGGGCCAGCACTTCGAAGCCGGTGTTCGAGTAGATGCGGCGGAGTCCGGGCCCCGCGATCGGGTCCGCCCCCTCGAACGGCAGTCCCGACGCATGGGCGAGGAGGTGACGAACGGTCGACCCGGGCGGACCGGCTGGCTGATCGAGCTCCAGGGCGCCCTCCTCGATGGCGACCCAGGTGGCGCTCGACACCAAGAGCTTCGTGACCGACGCCAGCTC